>JAURFH010000398.1 GCA_030834415.1 Verrucomicrobiota bacterium
GTTTAAGATGCGAACCTCGCCCCCATCAATTTGGAACCGGGAGCCAGCATAACGGGCAAACATTACCCACTGTTTTTCCTCGCACCACGGTCCACTAGGGAATTTGTCAGTATCCTTGTAAGCCAGGGGACCAACTTTCAGGACGTATCCGGCCTGGGTTGATATCTGACTTTTTTCCTGTACCGATCCTGGAAGGAAAATACCGCCAGCGGTCTTTGCCGTTCCTTGATACGGAAGGATAAGAATGCGCCAACCCGTAGGATTGGGCATACGTTCCAACAGACTTTTACCGATCATGTCTGGATTAAGGCGCGGATGTTCTACATACACGTCCGCTAGATTGGGTTTAGCCGCTTCAGAAAGCGCCTCAACACCTTTTTGTACTTCTTCCAAGTCTATCTTGGATTTAGATTTAGCCATCAGATAGCTCCTGTTTTTCTAGCAGGCTCTTGAGTTCCTGTTCCACGTGGTCCAAGCAATCTAAGTTGCCCATGACTTCACGATAGTGTTCCATGTTTTTTAGATTACCAGACGTCATATAGTAAATACTATGTTCACGCCGGTCTCTTATAATACGAAACACTGCTTCTACAAATGATATTTCTATAAGACAACTCCTATACTTTGGTTATACATAACGCAACATAGCACATTACTTATAAGAGTTGCTACGAAGAAATGTATTTTTATGGGGTCTATCTGAGAAAATCTTGCGTTTTCTCTAAAGATTCTTCCCAGGTTCTTGCCTCAATGTCGTCGGCTGACATTTTGTTGACCAAAATACGGCGGGTAAGTTGCTCTCTTAAATGATTGACGTGAAAAAACGCTATTTTTCGTATATCAAGTGCCACACAAGCTACGATATCGCAGTCATCTGTAGACAGGCTGCGCTTAGGATTGCTCT
>JAURFH010000399.1 GCA_030834415.1 Verrucomicrobiota bacterium
TAAGAGCGTGTAACAAAAAGAGATTGTACGCTGAGGGTGGAAGTGGCAGAAGAGAAGGATGGGCAAGCCCTTGGTGGATGATTTGTTGTGGGAGGTGATCGCTCCCTTGATACCGCAGCAGCCGCGCCGCTACCGCTATCCCGGACGCAACCGTGTGTCCGACCGGGCGGCGTTGACCGGCATCCTGTTTGTGCTCAAGACCGGCATGGGGTGGCGTGATCTGCCCCAAGAGCTGGGCTGTGGCAGCGGGATGACCTGCTGGCGCCGACTGCGCGACTGGCAAAAAGCCGGGGTCTGGGAAAAGCTTCATCATGAGCTGCTGCGACGTTTGCACCGGGCCGACCGCCTAGACTGGTCGCGGGCGGTGGTGGACTCCAGCAGTGTCCGCGCCGTTTTTGGGGGCTCCAAACGGGCCCGAACCCGACCGACCGCCGCAAAGCGGGCAGCAAACATCATCTTTGCACCGATGCCCAAGGCCTTCCGTTAAGCATCCAGTTGACGGCGGCCAACGTGCATGACAGCCGCCTGCTTAAACCACTGGTAAGCGCCATCCCCGCTTTGCAGGGCAGGACTGGCCGCCCACGGCAACGCCCCAAGGTGGTCCAAGGCGACCGGGCTTATGGCAGTGCCGCTCATCACCGCTGGCTGTGCCAGCGAGGCATTAAAGACCAACTGGCTCGCCGATTCACACCGCACGGCAGCGGCTTGGGCAAAACCCGCTGGGTCATCGAACGTTCCTTGAGCTGGCTTCACCAGTTCCGCCGCCTGCGCATCCGTTACGAACGCTGCCCCGACATCCATCTGGCCTTCCTCTCCCTCGGCTCCTCTCTCATCTGCCTCCGCTCCCTCCACTCAACCTAATCTCTTTTTGTTACATGCTCT
>JAURFH010000400.1 GCA_030834415.1 Verrucomicrobiota bacterium
CCCGCACGGGAAGGGAACTTGTGATGGAGTGGCTCCAGCGGGAGATTCGGTTGGCGAAGACGGCGGATCTCCAGCGGGCGGCTGCTTTTTTGGAGTGGGCGCGGGGTATCCGAAAAGGGTGCTCCAAGCAGAGGGGTGGGGCGAGGGTGGCTCAGGCCAATGCGTGGAGGAAAAAGGTGGATGGGGACGTGCGCTGGTAGGTCTACTGTGTCTCAGTATGCTATTGTGTAGGAGACTAGAGGACTAGCGATGCCCCTGAAGCACGGGTCGAAAATTTATTGTCAGTTGCTTTTGGATACCAATCGGTACAAATTGGCCGAAAAGCTGGCAGCCGAAAGAGGCGTGCGCGTGACCGGGATGCTGCGCGAGTTCGTTTATTCGGCGCTTTTTCAGATCCAGCCGCAGGAATATGACATTGCCGAGCAGGCGGATAAGGAGGCTTGGGCAGAATCAGTCCAAAGGCGGGTAGAGGGAAGGCAGCGCTCCAAGCAAGAAAAAAGTGAGTCAGATAAAGACGCATAAGACTCAGTCGCAGTAGTTCATAGTTTGGTCCAAGTCCGGTATAATCCTTAAGCTTACACAGTAAATTCAATTTCAAATGACGCGCTACGTCGTGATGGCGGGGGACCGCTGGGTCACTGCAATCTATGGACCAGGAAAAGGTATTGGTGTCACCAGCAATAGGGAGGATGCCTCCAGCTGGCCGAACTATGAGCGGGCAGTGGTTGCGGCACGTGCTGCGGCAGATTGCACCAACAGCCCGGTGGCTGTTCACAGCGTTGAAGAACCCTCCTACCGAAAGTCATGAACAACGCAGTAATGCAGTGGAAAGAGGACTACGAAAAGTCCCAGCGACTCGGTGAGGGTC
>JAURFH010000401.1 GCA_030834415.1 Verrucomicrobiota bacterium
GATTCCACGCTCATCGTTTACATGGGCGACAACGGTTTCCAGTTCGGCGATCACGGTCTCATCGACAAACGCACGGCTTACGAGGCCTCCATCCGCGTACCGCTCCTGATGCAATGCCCCGATGTCTTGAAGCCCGGCACCGTGATCCCACAGACCGTGGCCAACATCGATATCGCCCCTACGCTCTTGGAATTTGCCGGATTGAAACCGCCTACCAATATGGATGGCCGCAGCTTCCTTCCGCTCTTGCAGGGCAAGGATATCAAATGGCGCGAGAACATCCTCTACGAATACTATTGGGAACAGAACTATCCTCAGACTCCCACTATGCACGCCGTGGTCGGTGAGCGTTACAAATACATTCGTTACCACGGCCTCTGGGACGTCAATGAAATCTACGACCTGAAGAACGACCCCTACGAGCGCAAGAACCTCATCACCGACGCCAGCCAGCAGGATCGCATCAAACAAATGAACACGCAACTCTTCGACATGCTGGACCAGAGCCACGGGGATAACCTCCCGCTCCTTCGTGACCGCGGGACTGTCTTTCCCTGGCGCAATCCTGATAAGAGCAAGCAGGCTCCCTTCCCCGACGGGTTCTTTCGCCGGACGGAAAATGGCCCCTAGGCCATTCTCCCGCTTTGCGGTTTAACCGGAAACAGCTTATCTTTCTCCCATGATTCTGCGAGTTACCCTGGCCGATTGTGCGGCAAAGATTGAAGACAGCATGGAAGGCCGCATCACGCATGAGGAATTGCAGCAATGGTCCCGCGACGCCATGCTGGCTTTGGAAATCCCGCCCCAAGAACACGAAGAACTCATGGCCCTGCTCCAGGA
>JAURFH010000402.1 GCA_030834415.1 Verrucomicrobiota bacterium
GTGCTGCAAAAAGCGGTGACGTGTCTCCCGACCCAGAGCATTCGTGAGCTGCAATACCTGCTGATCGAATCTCCCACCGGAGTGGCGGTGTTGCTGGACCGACCGGATGGTCGGGTGATCGGTTTGGTCACCTTGCACGACCTCTTGCGCGCGGAAGTGGCCACGGCCCAGCAGTCCGGCAAGGATTAGGCGAGATAGGGGATGGTCAATGGTCCCTGTGGCAATACGGCGACGCGGGCTTCAGGACCGAGTGACGCCAAACGTGCCTGCACCGCCTGACCGATATCCGCACAGGGCGTCAGGTGGCAGGCGCGGACAATGTCTTCACTAAGTCCGCTATAGATTTGGACTTCTGCCCGGCGTTGGATCAACGCCTGGATTTGGGCCTGCCATTGTTCCGGGCGCACAAAACCGGGTGTGGCCAGCATCGTAAGAATCTCTTCCGGAGTCTGCGCGCTGGTGAGCAGTTGGTCGAAAGGGCTATTGGTGGGCACGCCTTCGCTGCACTCTGCGGCCAAGATCAGCAAGCCACCTTCCGCCAAGATGCGTGCACCGGCACTCATCCCTTTCACGCCTTGGTAGAGATTCATGTCCAGCGGGTATCCGCTATTGGTCGTCACAACGATCTCGAAGGGCGTTTTAACCTTCTGCATGGCAGATGCCCGCACGAACTCAGTACCGGTCTTGTGTGCCTGCAAAAGATCGCCTGCGAACACATTGGTGATCTGGCGTTGCTCATTCAGAGTGACGTTGAGCAGGAAGCTAGGACCGGCGCGCAGGGCGATGTCGCGCAATTCCTCCCACAAAGGATTGCCCGCATT
>JAURFH010000403.1 GCA_030834415.1 Verrucomicrobiota bacterium
GTAAACTGGTCCGCCATTCACCCCGGAGATGTAGATGACCTTGGGTGCCCAGTTGAAGGAATCCGAGTTGGTGTCCTTCCGGCTGTCGGCCACGAAGTCGATGATATCACCCGCGCGGACGTCCAGTTTGTTTACGGCCAGATCCGCTTTCCCGTTTTGGGCAACACCCTCCTTCAGCAATCCCTTGGTGCTGGAGATGACCATGCCGAGCAAGCCGTTACCTTGCTTGTTCTTATGCTCAAGTGTGCCTTGGATCTCGATGGTGCCGGTTTGCGGAGCGACCCAACGGCGGATCGCCGTGTACAGGGGAGCATTGCCCGCATGTCCGCCATCAGCGGTCAGTCGCAGATAGGCAAACTTCTCATGCGGGAACTTCTCGCCGCCTTGCCAGGAGGAGCCGGTGAAATGTGGCAGCTTCGTGAAGGTCTTCACCTTCTTAGTGGGTTCATCGATCTCGCCATAGCCATACTGCCACACGGGTTCGTTGGAGACGTCCTTAAGCGAGGTCTGCTCAGCCACGTAACTCTTCGCGAGTTCCACCTCGTCCCGGCTGGGCCGGCGTTGGAAGGCGAGTGAGTAAAGCTCCCGCACACGGTCCTCATCCGTCTTGGCTGCGACCATTTCCTTGCGCTCCATGAGACTCTTGGATTGTTCGGCGATGAAGAGGCTGTTCATGAAGAACAACGCCTGTTGGGGCACCGTAGTGGTGAAACGTCCGGCAGAGGAGGTGTCCGGATTGGCGAAATCAAATGCCCGGAACATGCCCGGCAGGTTCTGACGATCGACAAACCCGTAGACGGTGCGACG
>JAURFH010000404.1 GCA_030834415.1 Verrucomicrobiota bacterium
TTTTCCTTCTGCAATATCCAAACCAATATATTCGGAATTATCAAATAGGAATTTATTGTTACCGTTTATATCAAGAGAACCAATATCCAAAACCTTGTTATCTTTGAAATGTTCTGGATGTAATTCTTTCATCCGTGAACAAAAAACTCTTTGTGCTTCGTGAGACATAACCTTTACCGTATGGTATTTAAACATATATTATTACAAATATAAATATATTACTTGTAATAAACAAGCAAATTTATTTTTTGTAGTCCGGGTGGGACTCGAACCCACACGAAGTTTACACTTCTCAGGATTTTAAGTCCTGTGCGTCTGCCATTTCGCCACCGGACCGGTCATCATCTTTCGTATACAAAATTGAAAAACTCTTTGCGTAAGTCTTCGGGTAATTGATTTACTAATGTATCTGGAAACTGATAGTCGAACATTTCTATCAAGTCATCTGTCTTTGATTGTTCTAACATTCGCCATAATAGTTCACTCTTGGCTTTCAAGTTGGCTATTCTTTCACCGAACCGGTCGCGGAGATTTTCTTCAACTGAATAATTTATCAAGTCTCTCTCGTAATAAGCACGGTATAAAAAATCTTTTGCGTTCTGTAATTGTTTCAATTGCGCATCACACTGGTCAATCCAATCTAATATCTGTTCTTCACTTATACCATACATATTATTCACCGAATATAGTTAGAAAACCTTTTATCGCTTCCATAAAGTCGCTGGCAAGAAAAATGAATATCAATGCGTTGAAGATGCCAACCCCAATCCATATATTCGTCAGTCGATCGTCGCCGATT
>JAURFH010000405.1 GCA_030834415.1 Verrucomicrobiota bacterium
GAAACGCCAACGAGTCTATATTTGTGATGACTGCGTCCACGCCAAAGATGCATGGCCCAATCAGGGCGCTCCAGCAAACTTGTCTACTCGCTAAGTCAACTAAGTGTTGGGTAGGGTTGGCTGGTTCCCCCGATTCTGAGTCGGGGTCCTCAGCCGGCCGCTGACGAATCCCGCAATGTCCGAGTGCCCGCCGAAAAGTGAAGGCGATCACGTACCTACTTTGGTAAGGATCGGTTCCACCCGGTCCCAAACTCTTTCCGCACCCGGCACTTCAAACTTAATCGGCAGTTGGACATTTAAACAGCGCACCCGGCCAATATCTCCACTGGCAAATCGTGGCAGATGGCGTAAATTTTACCAACAAGTGAAACCCCAATCCAATACGCTAGCCATGCTAGGTTAAACCACACTTTGGCCTGATATCTTTTCGGAACAATCATGAAGACAATCGCTCTTCTACTCGCCTTGCAAGCAATCGGTGTCTTGGTTATCGCTTTTGGAGATATCGGCTTTGATCATCCCGGAAGATTCGGCCTCGACTTCGGCCACTTCTTGGTGATCGCCGCGTTAGAGCTGATCGCCTTTATCACCATAGGATTGGTCTCATATCACAAAAGGCGGCCAGCGCCAGTTCTGGCGTCATGCGCAATCGTCACTCTTGGGATTGTCGCTACATTCACAAAATAGAAGAAATGAGGCAGCTGAATCAAATGCTGGAGCAAAAGACAGCAGTTCAGTTCCAATGTTAGTGCACTCGATACGCTTATGGAACAACAATGGT
>JAURFH010000406.1 GCA_030834415.1 Verrucomicrobiota bacterium
GTCAAACAGCTCGCCTGTCACGCTGTTGAGCAGCATGCCGGGCAGTGCGCCGTCAATTTCGCCCACTTCTGGGCTGACGTTGGTAAGCAGTCGCAAGAAGGGCAGCGCATAGTCCTCTTGGGTCATGCCGTCAAAGCCTGCACCTGCGTCCTGCTCCAGGTCGCTCATGATTGCCAGTGCAGTGCTGGCCTGTTGTGCTGCAATTTCGGTCTTAGCCATGGTTCGTTTTCCTTGTTTCAGTTTGATTTGATGATGGCTTTTTGGCCAATAAATACGCCAAAAAGTTCTGTGTCAACGGGCTGACCCTTCTCGACACGTTCCTTGACCCAGGCCTTGAGGGTCTGGGGTTCTATCTTCTGTGCTTGCTCGGCAGGGTAGCCTTGCTCGCCCAGGAGATTCAGCAGACGGGCAGAGAGCTCGTCTTCACCGCGCCCAAAGCGGACGCTGATGGTGTTCTTAATGATGTCGTCAGACTGGTGATCACGCAGCCACTGGTACGCTTCTGCCTGACGGGCTTTAGGGATGCTTGCACCGTAGTACGGCTTGATGTCAATGGACGAGCCATCATCCATCACAAACTTCTTCATGCCTGTCTCGGCCATGGCCTCGGGAATGGTCTGCTCGGTGAGCTTGCGGTACTGTTCAGAGCGCTCTTTGAGCACCTCTTCCATGTCAGCAATCTCTTTCTCCAAGAGCTTGGCACGACGGGCAAGACCGGCGATACCAGATACCTGATCGTCAGATACCTTCAAGGCACCTGCGTCATCCTCAAATAAATT
>JAURFH010000407.1 GCA_030834415.1 Verrucomicrobiota bacterium
CACTGCGGCACGTTCATTGGCAGTGGTGGACATAAGCAGGACTCCCTCAGGACGAACTGCTTGGACCAGAAAGATCACTCACCCCGGCCTGGTCGAGTGCTTGACAGCCTCTGGTCCTAACCTGCATGTGTTTGCTTTGGGCGAGGGCATTGGTGAATTGTCCATTGACCGGCGCTTGTCTGGACCGGAAAGGGCGGCATTGCAAGGTCTCCCTCCCAGCATCTGCGAACTAGCATGGAACACTGCAAAGTGCACTTCAAATGACAAGCGGATTTTCGGAAACGCTATGACAGTATCCGTCATTGGAGCAGTTTGCCTTTGAGTTTGTGCGCCTCATGGGCCTGGCTGACAAGGACACGATCTCATCTTGGCTATTGCGGCAAGACCAATATATATATATATATATATATATATGTATACATATATATATATATAATATATACACATGTGTATATTTATACTTATATTTATATAATATATATATATATATGTATACATGTAGCTATACAGTATACAGCCATGGTTATTGAGTGTGACAAATAATGTGCAATGACAGAGTGCCACGACTGTTGACATTCAATTTGTTGTCGAGGCTGCCACTGGCTGCTCTCAGTCGCCAGGCAAGCGGCGGCGCCAAGTGAACACTGCCAAGGCAAATGGTTATAATGTGAATGAATTGTTGATGTTGCTTGAGACTTGGCTGTTTTGGTTGATTGGATACACATTTCATTAGGTTTATGTTTAATATTCATTGTCAAACACATGTGTCGA
>JAURFH010000040.1 GCA_030834415.1 Verrucomicrobiota bacterium
TCTTCCACCGGTGGAAGGTCACTTCCGAGATGTTCGCCTCCCGGCACAACTCCTGGATGCTCTTCTCACCCCGATCCCCCGCTCGCAGCAGCCGTATCTTCTCTTCCGTCGTATATCGTTTGCCTTTCATGTCTGGTCCTTTCTTGGCCCAGACTAACACTTCACATGGCCTGAATTAGCGAAGTCACGTCACCCAAGCTGGCCTAAAAAAACTATCTCAGCCGTAACGCATTAGAGACCGCGAACTGAGAATTAGGGTTTCCCCTCAAACTTCCTGAACTCGGTTGGCGTCTGACCAGTTACCGCGCGGAACGCTCTTGTGAACGCACTATGATCATAGTAACCACAAGCCAACGCTATTTCGGCCACGGATTGCTGTGTCTCTCGTAATAGACTCGATGCCGCAGAAATGCGCGTCTTGGTCATCAATTGGATTGGCGATAGGCGGTAAAGACGCTTGATTAATCGAGCAAAGCGAGCGGGCGACATGCCGGAAGATTTAGCCAGCAATGCGGGTGAGGTCGGCTCGGCTAGATTCTTCTCGAAATGATTCAGCGCCTCGGCCAAGGCGAGGGGGATATCGGATTTATCTTCCGGAGATCGCACATCACGCGAGATGCCAACTAGGCCGATGATTTTCCCCTGCCTATCACGCCACGGCAGCTTGGTAGTGAGACACCACCCTGCTCTTCGTGGCGAATACCAGTGCAGCTCAAGGCAGTCATGAATCGGCCGTCCTGTCCGCAAGACTGTCATATCCTGATGAGAAGGACGGCTGCCCAGATCGCCTGGAAAAAGCTCTAAGGCACTAAGCCCCATCAATTCTTCCTTGCGACGCAGGCCACACCTTTCCACCAGCGAATGATTCACGGCCAAGTAGCGTCCCTGACGGTCCTTAACAAAAAAGGTCACATCAGGGGCGTGATCAAAGAGTTCAGCCAGCAGTTCGACAGGCACCGCTGAGGATAGCAGCTCCTCCCTGGCTAAGTTTGCTTTTGTGCCGATTTTCACAAAATATTTGGCAGGCTAAGCCAAGACGAATTAATTGGCGATGGCAGAATTTACGCGTATCAATTCCATCACCGCCGTATGAAGTATATCGTGACCGTCTGGGCTTTGCTGCTGGCACTGCCCCTCTCCGCCGCTCCTGCTGGCGATCCCGCCCAACGTGAAGCCGTGCAACGTGAGGTCATCCAGCAGGGCAAAGCCGCCCGGGCCATCCGTGATGCCTGGGAAGCGAAAAATCCCGACCACACCGAACGTAAACTTCACATCGTTTACTGGACCCCCAAGGACCGCGAGCCGGCCCCCCGTTACCAAGAGCGCTTGAGCAAGATTCTCGAGGACATCCGCGGCTTCTACTCGCGTGAGATGGACCGCCTAGGCTTCGGCACAAACTCGCTGCAATTTGACCACGCCTCCAATGGCCTGATCCGCATCCATGTCGTCCATGGCAGCAAGCCCTACGCGAGCTATGACAACAAGAGCGGCAAGGAAATCCGCGATGAATGCGTACCTGTGCTGCGTCAAGCCGGTCTGGAACCAGACCATGAAACCATTGTCATCTTCTGCAACATGTCGAACTGGAATCCGACCACGCGCACCATTACCCAGAACAGCCCCTATTATGCCGGCGGCACCATCAACAAAGGAACTGCCTGGCAGGTGGACTCCCCTATCCTCGACCTCGACTCGCTGACGGAAAAAGAGAACAACGTCAAAGACGGCCAATACGGCAACATCTCGCTCGGCCGTTACAATTCCATCTTCATCGGCGGCATAGCTCACGAAGTGGGCCATGCCCTAAGCCTGCCTCACTGCAAAGCGCGCCCGGATGAGGAAGCTGCTTTCGGTACCGCGCTGATGGGTTCTGGCAATCGCACTTATGGCACAGACCGTCGTGGCGAAGGCATGGGAACTTTCCTGACCATGGCCGAAGGCATCCGTCTCGCCGGTCACCCGATGTTCAGCGGCAATATGAAGCAAACTTCCGTGCCAGCCTCTGTACAGCCAACCGACCTCAGGATAGAACCCTCCGGCAAAGGATTCCGCTTCTCCGGCACCGCCCTCGCCGATCCACCGGTTTACGGCATCGTCGCTTACATGGATCCCGAAGGCGGCAACGATTACGATGCCACCACCGCCACCGCCGTCCCCGATGCCGCTGGCCGCTTCGTGCTGGATTGCCAGAGCTTCAAGGCCAACAGTCCGGCCACACTGCGTATAACTTATCTGCAGGCGAACGGGGTTCCCTCCGGCTCTCTCTCGGAGACGCCGTTCCGTTACCCGTATCTGGTCAAAGCGGATGGTCGTGCCGATATCAGCGCCGCCCGCGCACTGCTGCAACTGACCCCGTTGACCAAGGCCGTCTCTACCGGTGATGTAGCCGCAGCTAACGCATTTATTGCGGCCACCACCATCCAGAACGATGTCGAGCTGAAACGTATCGCCACACGGTTGGTAGATTCTCTGAATACCAAACGGATCGCCCCGGCGGAAATCGCAACCGGGACTAAGAGTATTCCGCTCTCAGACCTGAAAGCCCTCACCGATGTCGTCGGCTATGGACGCCCTCTGCGTGATCGCCTGCCGGATGCCCGTTGCTTGATCATCTCAGGCGGCCGCCTCTTTGAGCACGGATTCTACGCTCATGCTGTCTCCAAATTCGAATGGCAGCTCGATGGCTCATGGAAAACATTGTCCGGCTTCGCCGGCTTGGCCGACGGTAAGGACGGTTCCGTTCAGGCAATCATCGAAGGCGATGGCCGCGTGCTCTGGCAATCAGCCAAACTCACCCCCGGCCCCGCGGCCCCTTTTCAAGTAAATCTCACGGGCGTCAAACGCCTGACTTTGAAGATCAATGATGCAGGTGACGGCAAAGCCTCCGATTGGGGCCTCTGGCTGGAACCCGTGCTGACCCGCTAACGGACCTTGGTTATGCCGGTTTTCACGCGTCGCAGCATAGAATTGCACAAGACAAATCCTTGTGCCTGACCCAATACTCTTGGCATGAAGAAAGCCCTCATAGCCTTGGTCCTTTGCTTCTGCTCCGTCGCACTGCTTCTGGCGGGCGACGTCTCCGCGCCTCCATCGGAGTTGGTCTCTTCCTGGAAACTCTCTCCGCTTTACACCAAGCATCTCAGCGTGGAAGGCATGCCAGTCTTGGCCTCGGCTAAAGTCTCGGATTATGCGCTTAAAGAAGCAGATTTCCTCATCCGTAAGATGATCGGCATGCGTCCGGAAATCCTGCACGCCATCACCACCAACCGTGTCCGCCTGGCCATCATGGCTCCTAGCGAGATGACCACGGATGTCCCCGAACACAGCGATCTGCAGCCCAAGGCTTATTGGAATCGCCGCGCCCGCGGCTTGGGTGCCACCAAAGCCCGACCGGCCGTGAGTTGCGGCGAGGAAAACCTGTTGGAATATCCCGGTGATCCCTATTGGCAGGAGAACATCCTCATCCACGAGTTTGCCCATGTCATTCATGAACGCGGCATGAGCATCGTGGACCCCACCTTTGATAAACGCCTGCTGGCCGCCTATGATCACGCCAAAAAGAACGGCCTGTGGAAAGGCACCTATGCGATGCAAAGCCGCAGTGAATATTGGGCGGAGGCAACCCAATCGTGGTTTGATTGCAACCGCGTCAATGACAAGGAACACGGCCCGATCGACACTCGCGAGAAGCTGAAACCCTACGACACCGAAGTCGCCAAACTTTTGGTCGAAGTCTATGGCGACACACCTTGGCGCTACATCAAACCATCCAAGCGTTCCCCTGCAGAAAAAGCTCATCTGGCCGGTTTCGACCTCAAACAGGCACCTCGCTTCGTATGGCCTAAGGAAGCGCCCGCACTCGATGCCCTAGGCGATATTCTTGCCTGGCTGAACCCAAAAGAGATTCCATCTGCCTCCCCTCGTGCTCCCGGCAAGGCAACGACGGTGAATTTTGTGAACCGTCGTACCGACACCATCTCCATCGACTGGCTGGACTTCGATGGCAAACTCAAACACATGACCGATATCCGTCCCGGTTTGACCGGCATCCAGAACACCTACTCTGGCCACGTCTGGATCATCTCGGCCGCCGGCAAGGTCATCGGTGGCGTGGTCGCAGGAGAGGCCACAGGAAGGGCGGAGGTCAGATGAAGAACTGTTGGCTGTTCCTCGCAATCCTTTTGCTTTCCTGGGTGCAACCGCTCACAGCCGCAACCGCCTCACGCCCAAATGTTCTCTTCATCGCGTTTGACGATCTGAATGACTGGACGGGTTGCTTGGGCGGCCACCCACAGGCCAAGACCCCCAACCTCGACCGTTTCGCCCAGAGCAGCGTTCTGTTTCGCAATGCCCATTGCGCCGCGCCAGCGTGCAATCCTTCCCGGGCGGCGATTTTCAGCGGCATCCCGCCGTATCGCTCTGGCATCTATCAAAATCAGCAGAAGCTGCGCGATGTATTGCCTGATGCCGTTTTGTTGCCCAAGCACTTCTCTAATAATGGCTATTGGTCAGCCGGTTCCGGCAAGATGCTGCACTACATCATCGACCCTCGCTCGTGGGATGAATATTTTCCGGAGAAAGAAAAGGACAACCCTTTCCCGCGCACCTTTTATCCCAAGCAACGGCCAGTCAGCCTTCCGGTCGGCGGCCCGTGGCAATATGTGGAAACGGACTGGGCAGCGCTGGATGTCACAGATGAAGAGTTTGGCGGCGACTGGCTGGTGACCAAATGGATCAGAGAACAGCTTCAGCAAAAGCATGATAAGCCATTCTTCCTCGCCTGTGGCATATACCGCCCCCACGAGCCTTGGTTCGTGCCCAAGAAATACTTTGAGCCATTTCCTTTGGAGAGCATCCAGCCCGGCCCCGGCTATCTGGCCGATGATTTGAACGATGTCCCGCCAGAGGGTCAGAAGTTGGGACGGAACCGCTACTTCGAACATATCCAGCTTCAGGGCCAGTGGAAGCAAGGCATCCAAGCCTATCTCGCTTCCATCTATTTCGCCGATGCCATGTTCGGTCGGGTGATGGAAGCCTTGGATAAAAGTCCGTATCGCGATAACACCATAGTGGTGGTGTGGAGCGATCACGGCTGGCAGCTGGGCGAGAAAGAGCACTGGCAGAAATTTACCGGCTGGCGCATGGGCACCCGTGTGCCACTCATCATCCGCGTCCCTAAAAATACTCCCGGTTTGCCAGCTGGGACCAGCGCTGGTGGCGTGTGTGATCGCCCCGTCAGCCTTACCAGCCTGTATCGCACCCTCACCGATCTCTGCGGCCTGCCTGCCACGAACAATCGCGAAGCCAGCCAGCAAAGTCTGGTCCCGTTGCTGAAAGATCCCGCAGCAAGCTGGTCCGAGCCGGCGATCACGCAACTGCATCTGCCAAACGCCTATTCCGTATCCGCCGAGAAATGGCGTTTCATCCATTACTCAAAAGATCAAGAAGAGCTCTATGACATCGCTCACGACCCATACGAGTGGACGAATCTGCTCCACGGAGCAACTTCCACCGCACATCGTAAAATTGCCGACGAACTGCGCTCACGAGGTCCCACTAGGACCGTTCCTATTCCTGAGATGCCTATCTCATCGTTGCCGGAATTGGACTGGCATCCGATCAATGCGGGAAAAGCTTCCGCTTCTAAACCCGACGGCAACCAATTCGAAGTCGTCTTCATCAACCGGCAAAACCGGCCAGTGGAACTCTTCTGGATGACCCCGGAAGGCAACGTGAAATCATACGGCAAGATTGCCACTAAAAAGCAGAAGCGGATGAGCACCCGTCCCGGTGCAGTTTGGCAGATCCGCTCAGAGAAGGGCAATGAGCTCGGTCATTTCGTTGTGGGAGATCGAGCGGCCACAGCGATCATTCCAGGAGGTGTAGAATGATGACCATAAAAGTTCACCGCGTCTTGCTCAGCCTGATCGTGTTCATGGCCTGTGCCGCGGTGACCAATGCCGCCTCTCAGCGACCCAACGTCCTATTCATCGCAGTGGATGATCTGCGTCTGGAACTTGGCTGCTATGGCGTCAAAGAGATCAAAACGCCGAACATCGACCGGCTCGCATCCACTGCTGTGACCTTCGACCGTGCCTATTGTCAGCAGGCTGTGTGTAATCCCTCCCGTGTCTCGATTATGACTGGGTTGCGCCCCGATCAGACCAAGGTCTGGTCTCTCGCCACGGAGATGCGGTCAGTGAGTCCCGATCTGGTCACCATTCCCCAACACTTTCGCCAACATGGGTATTATGCCCTTGGGTTTGGTAAAATATTTCACAACCCCTGGCCAGACAACGTTTCTTGGGATGAGCCACATCAATGGCCGAAAAACGCTCCATTGTGGTCAAAGGATGCCCAAGAGAACCACCTAAAGTTCCTGTCGCAGATGCGCGCCGATGGCAAACCGGAGCCGCGCGTGAAACGCATTCGTGCGGTTGCCACTGAGATAGTGGACATACCTGACAAGGAGCATTTCGACGGCGCAATAGGTGAACAGGCCATTGTGGCGATGAACCGGCTGGCGACCAACCAGCAACCTTTCTTCCTCGCCGCCGGCTTCATCCGTCCGCATCTGCCTTTCGTCGTGCCCAGAAAGTACTGGGACCTCTACGACCGCTCCAAGATACCACTGGCGACCAATAATTTTCTGCCTCACGGGGCTCCTGCGCTGGCTTTCGGCGAGTTTCAAGGCGGGTTTTACGAACTGCGCGATTACATGGACTACTCGGAAGCCCGCTGGCCGAGGGAAGGCCCGTTGTCCGAGGCGCAACAGCGGGAACTCAAACATGGTTACTACGCTTCCGTGTCCTTCATAGATGCCCAGATAGGTCGGCTGCTGGATGAACTTGACCGGCTGAAGATGACAGAAAATACCATCGTCATTCTCTGGGGTGACCACGGCTGGAAACTGGGCGAGCACGGCGGGTGGTGCAAACAAACCAACTATGAGATAGACACCCGTGTTCCCCTCATCATTCGTGCACCGAAAGCGAGAGGGAACGGAAAACGTGCCAACGCATTGGTAGAGTTTGTGGACGTTTATCCGACACTGTGTGAACTCGCCGGCTTGCCGGTGCCCAAAGTGCTTCAAGGGACCAGTCTTGCCCCCATACTGTCCAAGCCTTCGGCCAAGGTGAAAGATGCAGCCATCAGCCAGTTCCCGCGCAATGAAAAAGGCCAAAACTATATGGGATATGCGCTACGCACCGATCGCTATCGCTACATTGAATGGTTGAACGCTAAGAGTGGTGAGATAACCGCTCAAGAACTTTACGACCACAAAGCGGATCCCGAAGAAAACGAGAACATCGCCGTGCAGAACAAACAGGCAGCCCTGTTGAAAAAGCTCAGTGCACAGCTCTGGAAAACGATCGGAAGACCGACCTTCCCATTCAATTTTTCTGATACACCATCGGTTTCAGCCAATCAAAAAACGCGTCCCTTACTTCAATGGCATGCAGCCAACAGCCAAAAGCTACCTCTGGGGAAACCTGCCGGTGAGCCTCAGACTGTCACCTTTCTCAATGAACGGACAGAATCCGCTGAAATCGTATGGATAGGCCCGGACGGGACACAAAAAACTTATAAGACCATCGGACAAAACCAGACTTTCAGCATAGGAACTCGCCCCGGTGCGGTCTGGCTTATCCGCGATGCCAAGGGCGAAGCACTTGGTCACTTCATTGTCGAACCACAATCGGGAAACACGGCCAGCGCAGTGATCCCCAAGCCATGATTCAAACCACTTACTGAACATACTCTATGACAAAACATCTCTGGACCGGCGTCTTTCCCGCCTGCACCACACAACTGAAAAAAGATCAATCGCTCGATCTCGCGGCAACCGCTAAACATCTCGAAGCGCTCATCGATAGTGGTGTAAGCGGCCTGATCATGTGTGGTTCACTGGGCGAGAACCAGACGCTGGATCCGGCGGAAAAACGTGCCGTGGTGCGCTGTGCGGTGGAGACGGCACGCGGTCGTGTGCCGGTTTTGAGCGGCGTGGCGGAGTCCAGCACGGCGGCGGCCATCTGCTATGTGGATGATATGGCTGCACTCGGCGCCAGTGGTGTGATGCTCATGCCGCCCATGAGTTACAAAGGGGACGCTCGCGAGACTATGGCGTATTTCCGAGCGGTCGCGAAGGGTGGTGACTTGCCCGTCATGATCTACAACAATCCCATCAGTTACGCGAACGACATCACCCCCGCACTTTTCGCAGAACTGGCAGATGAGCCCAAGTTTGTCGCCCTGAAGGAAAGCTCCGGTGACCCCCGCCGTATCACCGAACTCCACAACACCGTCGGCAGCCGCTATGCCATCTTCACCGGTGTCGATGATCTGATGCTTGAAGCCAGCATTCTCGGCATTGATGGCTGGGTCGCTGGCACAGGCATCGCCTTTCCGAAAGAGAACCAGCATCTCTGGGAACTTACCCGCGCTGGAAAGTGGGATGAAGCGCGGAAAATCTACCGCTGGTTCCAACCTCTGCTGAAACTCGATACGCACGTGCATTTCGTGCAATACATCAAACTCTGTGTGCAAGAAACTGGCTTGGGCAAGGAATGGGTGCGGGCACCACGTTTGACCATCGAAGGTGAGGAGCGTAAGCGTGTCTTGAAGATCATCCGTGATGGCATCAAAAATCGCCCAAAACTGCCTAAGAAATACTAATGAAACGTGTTCAAGTCATCGACTCGCACACGGGCGGTGAGCCTACTCGCGTAGTCATCAGCGGTGGCCCGGACCTTGGTGATGGTGATGCGTCTGACAAGCTGCGCATCTTTCGAGAATGCCATGATAATTTCCGGCGAGCGGTGGTGAACGAGCCGCGCGGCTCCGATGTCCTCGTAGGCGCGCTGCTGGTGGAACCGGCGGACAAATCCTGCGTCACGGGCGTCATCTATTTCGACAATGTCACGTTTCTAGGTATGTGCGGTCACGGTACCATCGGCCTCGTGGTCACGCTCGCTCACCTAGGGCGTATCCAGCCGGGAGAGCATCGCATCGAGACCCCGGTCGGAGTGGTCACGGTTTATCTGCACGATGACCACTCAGTTTCCCTCACGAACATCCCTGCGTATCGCAAAGCCAAGGATGTCGCGGTCGAAGTCCCCGGCCTTGGCCGTTTCACCGGCGATGTCGCGTGGGGAGGCAACTGGTTTTACCTGATAGAGAACCACGGCCTGCCATTGAATCTTTCCAACGTCGAAGCACTAACCGACCTCGCTTGGAAACTCAGGCTGGCCGTGAACTCACAAGGTCACCCTGAGGTGGATCATATCGTCCTGCTAGGACCACCCAAATCAAATGACGCACATTCACAAAACTTCGTCCTCTGCCCCGGCAAAGCCTACGATCGCTCCCCATGCGGCACCGGCACCAGCGCACGTCTCGCCTGTCTGGCCGCAGATGGCCGCTTAACAGAAGGCGCAGCGATGATCCAGGCGAGCATCCTTGAGAGCCGTTTCATTGGCCGCTATAACTGGCTGGATAAAGCCCAGGGCAAAATCATCCCCAGTATTACTGGAAGCGCGCATGTCATGGCCGAAGGCACCTTGCTGCTTGATGAAAACGACCCGTTTTGCTGGGGTATCAAGGCATGAAAGCATTTGTGTTGATCGCGGTTTGCGTCCTCGGTCTAAGTGCGGCTGCCGCCGAACCGGTGAAACGCACCGGCGAATCTGCTAAGTTACACGACCTCTTCGATGCCGAGTGGGAGCACGCGATGCAGACCGATCCGACGGAAGCATCCTATCTCGGCGATCGCCGTTACAATGATCGCTGGCCAGACATCAGTCTCACCGCCATTGATCAGGAGCACAGGCATCAACTGGAAGTCTCCACCCGACTGCGTGCCATGGATCGCAGCAAACTTTCTTCCGCCGACCAGCTCAACTACGACCTCTATCGCTGGCGATTGGAAATGGATCTGGCTGGCTTCCGCTTCAGTGACTTCTTGATGCCGGTCAATCAACGCGGCGGCATCCAGACGCAGGACGAACTCGCGGATGCCTTACGTTTTGAAACCGTAAAGGATTACGAGGACTGGATTGCACGGCTACGTGGTTTTGGCAGCTTGATGGATCAGACTATCGACCTGATGAAGGAAGGCATCCGCAAAGGCATCGTTCAGCCAAAGATCACGATGCAGCGCGTGCCCAATCAGATCGAGAAACAGCGCGTCAAGCAACCGGAACAAAGCCCCTTTTACAAACCATTTCGGGATTTCCATTCTTCTGTGCCGGCGAGTGATCGCACACGATTGGCCACGGCGGCCCAGTCTGCCATCCGCGAATCCGTTCTGCCTGCTTACGATAAGTTCGCCAAATTTTTCAACGATGAATACCTACCCGCATGTCTTGATGGTGTCGGCGCCTGGCGTTTGCCTGATGGGCAGGCGCGCTATGCTCACCTCGCCCGCCTGTTCACTACCACCAGCCTTACACCCGAACAGATCCATAACATCGGTCTAAGCGAAGTCTCACGCATCCGCGGTGAGATGGAGAAGGCCAAGGCCAAAGCCGGATTCAAAGGCACCTTGCAGGAATACTTCACCTTCCTACGCACAGACAAACGTTTCTTCTGTGATACGCCGCAGCAACTCTTCATCGAGTATGCCGCCACCGCCAAGCGCATCGACCCGCAATTGGTAAAACTCTTCCGCACCTTGCCCCGCATGCCCTATGGCGTTGAGGCCATCCCCGCCAACATCGCTCCGGATACCACCACCGCCTATTATCGCGGCCCAGCAGATGACGGTTCACGCGCTGGTACTTATTTCGTAAATCTCTACCAGCCGGAAAGCCGTCCGCGCTGGGAGATGATGGCGCTGTCTTTGCATGAATCCGTTCCCGGCCATCACTTCCAGATCGCGCTCGCACAGGAGCAAGGCGAGTTACCTAACTTCCGCCGTCACGGCGGCTACACCGCTTACGTGGAGGGTTGGGGCCTTTACGCCGAATCCCTCGGTGATGAGTTGGGCCTCTATGATGATCCCTACTCCAAAATGGGCCAGCTCACCTACGAGATGTGGCGTGCTGTTCGGTTGGTAGTGGATACCGGCATCCATTCGCTCAAATGGGATCGCGATCGCGCCATCGCTTTCTTCCGAGACAACGCGCCCAAGGCTGAACAGGATATCGTGAACGAAATCGACCGTTACATCTCCTGGCCCGGCCAAGCTCTCGCCTACAAAATCGGTGAGTTGAAGATCAAAGAACTGCGCGTCCGCGCCAAGAGCCAGCTGGGCGACAGGTTCGATGTGAAAGAATTCCACGATGTCATCCTGCTGGGCGGGGCGATGCCGTTGGAGGTGCTCGAAGCTCGCGTAAATGCGTGGCTCGAATCCAAGCAATGAGCAAACGCGTTGTCATCATCGGTGCGGGCATCATTGGCTTGTGCAGCGCTTACTATGCGGCCAAGCGTGGGCATCAGGTGATGGTGATCGATCGAGAATCCGAGAATCATGATGGCTGCTCCTTCGGCAATGCCGGCATGATCGTTCCCAGTCACTTCGTCCCATTGGCCGCCCCTGGAATGGTGGCACTGGGCCTGAAATGGATGTGGAATCCCGAATCCCCTTTCTATATCAAGCCCCGGCTGGATGCAGGTTTGCTGGATTGGGGATTTAAGTTTTGGCAAGCAGCCACCGCCGCACACGTAGATCGCTCTGCTCCACTGCTGCGGGATCTCAATCTCGCCAGTCGCGCCTGTTATGAGGAATTAGCTAAATTGCCTTCCGTTGATTTTGGCCTGACGAGGAAAGGCCTGTTGATGCTCTGTAAAACGGAGCAAACACTTGAGGAGGAAGCACACCAAGCTGCACGAGCCAGTGAACTGGGTGTCCCCGCAGAAGTGCTCGATGCCCGGCAAACCGCTGGTCGAGACCCCAGTGTCACGATGGAAGTCGCTGGCTCTGTGTACTACCCCAAGGACTGCCATCTCTCTCCAAATAGCCTGATGACTTCGCTCAAAAAACAGTGCCATGCTTTGGGCGTAGAGTTTCTTTGGAACAAGGAAGTTCACCGGGCCTCCCGGCAAGCCAATCGATTCACCCACCTCCATTTCGCCAATGGTGAGCTCACAGCAGATGAGTTCGTGCTATGTGGTGGCTCTTGGTCCGGTGAATTGGCGTCGCAGCTCTCATTAAATCTGCCTATGCAGGCCGGCAAAGGCTACAGCTTGACGCTCCCGAAGCCCCGTCAATTGCCTAGCTTGTGCTCCATCCTCACCGAGGCTCGAATAGCTGTAACACCGATGGGCGATACGTTGCGTTTTGGTGGCACGATGGAAATCGCCGGCTTGAATCAGGAAATCAACCCAGCGCGTTTGCGTGGCATCATCAAGTCAGCTCCCAATTATTTCCCTGAATTCGGCGAAAGTGATTTTACCGGCATCAAGCCTTGGTGTGGTCTGCGCCCCTGCTCGCCGGATGGACTACCTTACTTGGGGCGAACTGGGAAGTTTTCAAACCTGACGATTGCCACGGGCCACGCGATGATGGGCCTCAGTTTAGGCCCCATCACTGGTCGGTTGGTTTCTGAGATCCTGTCTGACGAACGCACATCTCACGACTTGGCTCTGCTCTCTCCAGACCGATACGCTTGAAGCTCGCCGCAAAGTCTCCTACCCGCACTACTTACTTCCCTCTCAATATCGCCAAAGCCTCCTGGAAATCGTCCGGCAATGGTGCCTGACATTGCACCTTTTTCTTCGTCCTCGGATGCATGAACTCCAGTTTGCTCGCGTGTAACATCTGGCGCGGGGCCGTATACCCCGTCAACTCCTTCAACCGCGCATTCTTTTTCTTCCCGTAGATCTCATCCCCGATCACCGGGTGCCCCAGATATTCCATATGCACACGGATCTGATGTGTCCGGCCCGTGTGTAATTCATTCTCCACTAACGTCGCCGCGGGCATCCGCTCCAGCACCCGATAGGTCGTCCATGACTCCCGTCCATCGCCATCATCCAATGCCGCCATGCGTTTACGGTGAGTCGGATGCCGTGCGATCGCTGCCCGTATCTCACCGCCATCACGCGGGATCACACTGCAAACCAGCGCATGATAAATCTTATCCAGCGAACGATTCTTGAACTGATCCTGCAGGCCAATATGCGTCACATCATTCTTCGCCACGACCAAACAGCCGCTCGTATCTTTATCGAGCCGGTGAACGATACCCGGACGCGCCACCCCGCCGATACCGCTCAACTGCCCAGCGCAATGATGCAACAAGGCGTTCACCAGCGTGTGTTCCTCGTGTCCATTGGAAGGATGCACCACCAAGCCCGGTGGTTTATTGAGCACGATCAAACTTTCATCCTCGAACAACACCTCCAGCGGAATATCCTCTGGCTTCGCCTCGGCAGCACGTGCTTCAGGCCAGCGGACATCCACCACCTCACCGGCCTTCGGCGCATGCGTCGCCTTCACCTTCAGACCATTGACCTTGATATCACCATCCTCGATCAGCTTCTGCAGATAGCCGCGTGAGACCATCGGGAAATGCTCGCGCAAAAACACATCCAGCCGTTCCTTCGGCAGCGACTTCTCCACTATGATCTGTTCCATCCGGTCGGCCATACCTACGCGTTCTGCTTCTTCTCCTCATTTAATTGCGCTGCCGGATTCACCCGTTGCCACGCATACAGGGCGATGCCCGCCAGAAAAATCACAATGCTCACCTTGTGCGCCGGCGTGATCCAGCCGTCTACATAATAGTCTTTCGGATAATCACCGCGGAACATCTCCACCGTGGAACGCACGATGGCGTAGCCCATCAGATAAATGGCGAACACCTGTCCCTGAAACTTTCTCCGCTTACGGAAAAACCACGCCAACGCGAGATACAGTCCGAAATTCAACAGCGATTCGTAGATCTGCGTCGGATGCACTGGCGTTGCTTCCTCACCTACCGGATGCGTCCGGTGCCCCACCGGGAACTTGATCGCCCATGGCAAGGCACACGCCTGCCCATAGCAGCAACCGTTCATCAGACATCCCAACCGGCCGATCGCATGCCCCAGCGCCACACTGGGAGCCAGCACATCCGCAAACCGCCACAGCGGGATCTTGTTGATATAGCTGAACAGGATACAGGCGCCGGATGCTCCGAATAATCCGCCGTAAAAAACCAAGCCGCCTTTCCAGATGGCGAACATATGCCAGAAGGGTACATCCTTGAAGTCTTGCGGATACGACACTACATACACCAGCCGTGCCCCGATCAAAGTGCCGATGATCAACCATGGCCCCACATCCGCCACCTTGTCCGGCAATACGCCCGCCAAAGCGGCCCGTTTGCTGGCCGTCCACAACGCGGCGATGAACCCTAGTGCCACCAGGGTCCCGTACCAACTGACTGTCAATTTACCTATCTGAAATAATACTGGATCCACAATCCCTCCATCCTACTTCCCTATCGTTGGAACCACAAGTGACGACGGCGATGTTGCCTGTGCCTGAGGCGGGGCCACCGCCATCACGATCCGCTTCAGGTAACGCAGCTCCCGCGTCTCCTCCACGTATTTCTCCAATTCCAAAAGCCGTTGCGCCAGCGCGAACTCCCGATTCGCCAGCGCCGTCCTAACTGCCAACCCAAGGAAATGATCCGGCTTCCACTTCAGCGGCTCTCGCGTCGTCTTGGCTCCCAACTCGTTCAATTTGCCCTCGATCATCTCCACCCCCTCACGCCATTTCTCTGGTGCGGTGTAGATGAGTGATTCTGCCGTTAACATCGTCTGCTCTGCCGGGGTCACTTCCGATGGCAAGTTCGGCAATTTGTCATACCCGACGTAATTCTGGAAAATGAACGGTATCGGGTTGTTCTCCGCGAACACCGGCACCCTCGTTTCATTCGTCCCCGCCGAGAAGCGTTGCTTCAGGTAGCTGTTCAAATCCGGGTTCACCGATTTGTATTCCTTGCACATCTCCTCCAACTCCGCCGTGGTCAAGCTACCGAGAATCCGTTGCTTCTCCGCGCTTGCCAACGGGCTCTGCCAGGTGCGTTCATCGAATCTCAAGAAATCCTCAGCTCGATGACCCAAAAAGAACGCCCGCGGTGCCTCATACTCCAGCACCGGGAAGGCATCCGATTGCACCGCCGTGCCATCGGGTATCGCGAAGGCGGTCCGTGCCGAAGCCAATTGCCGGAAGAACACCTGCTCCGGTTTCGTGAGCCCAATCTTCGCGAAGTCATCCTTCACCATGGGCCGCCCCATCGCTGTGCGGATATCCTCCAGCTTCATCGACCACGGATGCGGCGAGCCGATCATGATGAAATCACCCTGACCCGGATCCCAGATCTCCATGTTCGGAAACACCGTCGAAAACGTCTTCACCACCAGGTCCACCACCCCATCGTGCATCTCATATACGTGGAACCACTGCACCACAACGCCATCTTGCTTCAAGTGACTCGCCGCGAGTTGATAGAACTCCTTACTGAACACACTACCTACTCCTGCCACCCAAGGATTCGACGGTTCGCACACGATCACATCATAATTCTGCCGCCCCAGCTTCAACACGGTGCGCGCATCTTCGAAAACCACCTTCACCTTCGGGTCTTTCAACACCTCGCGATTCCACTTCCCAAACAGCGCCGCCGATTCCACCACCGGCTTGCAGTTCTCCGCCACCACGATCTCTTTCACATTCGGATGCGCTAACGCCGCACTCGCCGTGATGCCACTGCCCAACCCGAGGATGAACATGTTCTCCGCCTCCGGTCGTGCCAGCAGACCGAGATGACCCAGGAGCAATTGCGTGGAAAGATCACCATGGCTCGAGGCATCCGTCTTGCCATTGATGCGGAGCGATATCCGCTCTTCTCCCTCACGCACCACGCTCTCCACGGACACCGTCGCATCCGGCGCATCTTTGTAATAGATGATCTTCACCTCCTGCTTGCGCCGCGGCAGATACGTGTGATCCACCACCGTCTCGCGCAATCGGAACACGCCGGAACTCATCACGTGCTGCCACGCCTCGCCGCCCGTCACCATCGTGAACAAAAGAAATCCACCCACGATGCACGCCGACATGAAGGCACTCTTCATCCGGAACTTCGACGCCACCGCCACCGCTCCTCCACATAATGCCAGTGCCAGCACGGTGAATGCCGCCCGCACACCGCAAAAAGGCATCAAGATAAAACCTGTCAGCAACACACCGATCACCGCACCGACCGTGTTCCACGTCAGCAAACGTCCCACATGCTCCGCCAATCCGCCCTTGCCCCCCTTCACCGCCCGGATCCATAGCGGCAACACCGCCCCCAGCAACGCCGCCGGAATCCCCAGCACGATGATCGCGATCAACACATTCAGGAACAATTGCAGATCATAACCCGTCATCGTTCGCGCCACTGCTGTGCGCAACTCACGATAGATGTTCACCCAAACCTCCGCGCTCCAGATGAAAAACCCGATCCACAATGCCGCCGACAGCAGCAGCACGATCGTCGTCAATTCCCGTTTCACCCACTTGTACTTCGGTGATGCGATACAGCCCGCACCAAACCCGATGCCCAAGATGAACGCCACCAATACCAAGGCGAAGGATTGCAATGACGCCCCAAAGATCAGCACCAGCGACCGCGATGCCAACACTTCCAGCCCCATCGAAACCCCACCCGTCAATGCCACCAGTAGCACCGCCAGTTTAAATTGGTCCTTCGCCGCTTCTGTCACAGGTTCGACTGCTTCCTCAGTCTGTTTCGCTGTTGGTGCATCCTGTTTCGCACCTTCCTCACCAGTATTCCGCCGCGCGATGATGATTGCCGCTCCACCGATGAAAAGATTCACCAGCGCCGCCGCCTGCAATGTCGACACCAAACCCAATCCTTGCACCATGAAGAAACCTGCCAGCAAAGAACCCGTCACCGCCCCCAAGCTGTTGATAGAATAAAACCGCGCCGAGACTCGGCTCGCATCCGCCTCGTTCCGTTGTAGCCAAGCCGCCACCAGCGGCAGCGTGCCACCCATCATCACGGTTGGCAGGATGAGCAATGCCGTCGCCACCACCCCTTTCCACAGCAACAACAGAAAGGTCTGCTCCATCATGCCAGTGCCTACCCCAACGAACACCTTGTCAGCCAGCCCATGCAGGAAATCAAAGAAGAACGCATACACCCCGATGGTCATCTCCAGATAACCATACGTCGCCAACGGCTGTCGTTGCCGGTCCGCCCAGCGACCGAAGAGACGGTTACCCAAGGCCAGACCGCCCATGAACACCGCCAGCACCACCGTCTGCGCGTAAACCGTGCTGCCGAAGATCAGCGCCAGATACTTCGACCACACCACCTCATACACCAGCGCCGTGGCACCGGAGCAGAAAAACAGCATTAAAATCAAAATTGGCATAGTCGCGAGTGAGCAGGAACGTTGCCGTGCGCGAAGTTTCCGCCACGCAGTAACGATATGACAAGCGTATAAAGATAGCGGGAAGAATTCAGCCAACCTACCGCGTAACCTTAAACTGCGATTTGAAACCATCGTTTCCATCTCCCTCTCTCCCGTTATCGGGGGGAGAGGGCCGGGGAGAGGAGGCATTTGCTCGGCCGATTACTAGTCCGCACATTGAGGCGGCAAGCCGAGCATTAAGAGAAAAAGGAGGGGGCCCTCCGGCCCCCGCTCCGCCACGTAGGAAGCTCCAAAGGAGCAGTAGCGAAGTGCTACCGATGTAAGCCCGGAACCCTCCCTTGTCAACCACCACCGAACTGTAAGCCACTCCTCCCATATTCTCTCCACCTCCTATTCCTCCTCGCCCAGAACCTCCCATCGTCCTCGAATCCGTATCATCTTCCCGCTCGATCCCTCTCGCCTTCTCCCTTCTTCATTCTTAATTTAATTCTTCATGCCCCCATCATAAAAGGGGACCTAGGACATCCGCTGTCCATGGTCCCCTCTGGCAGAAAATATTTTATTTAGCTTTAACTTACTGGTGGAAAACAGGTTACATCAAAAATCAGCCATCAAAACGAAAAATTTCAGAAAATAATTCGCAGAAATCCACAAAACCAGCTCTGAAGGCCGACCACCTTACGACTTGCCAAACTATCCTGGTAAGGACCGGTTCCATCCCGGTCCCAAACCGTGGCCTTCACCACCGGCGTTCACTTACCCGGATTCACCAAATTCCCCGCCGGGTCGATGACCCGCGGCGTCAGCATCACGATCACATGCCGCTTCTCCACTTCCGAGCCACTTCGGAAGATGCCCTTCTTCTCCTTCTTCACCTCAGACGTTCCACAGCCCATCAACAATGCCTGCCCGTCACGCAGCACACTGGAGTTGGCCACCTGTCGCACCCGGAAACGGGGTAGCGGTTCATTCTTATCCATCCCTTTTGCCGGCTTGTCATACCCCACGAACTCCGTGATGCACACCATCCAGTCCAATTGCAGCGAAAGCCCATCGGCCGCGACCTTCGGCAATACTTCCAAGATCGGCCCCGTTGACACCGAACTGGTCTGGAACACTGTCTGGTCATCACCCGCCGGTCCCGCCCCTGCATTGATCTGTTTCTTAACCACGATATTCAATTGATTGCTCACCTCGATCCGTGCCTGCCGGTTGCTCAGTGTGGTCACTCTGGGCGCCGAGAGCACATCCGAACCATCCTGTGACTCGAACCGTTTCACCAAGGCTTCAGCTTGGGCAAGCGACAACACACTCACATAGTTCGGCAACACCGGGGCCTCCACGCGGACATTCTGGTTAGTCGGAATCGTCGGATTCGACAGTTGGTCGAGTTTCACCGAGTTCGTCCCGTTGAGCGGCCCACTGGTGAACCAGTTCAACCCCATCTCCTTCGCCGCCTTGTCCGACACTTCGATATATTTCGCCTCGATCACCACTTGCTGGGGAGCCATATCAAACTTTTGGATGATCTTTTCTACTTCCTTCAATTCTTCCGCTACCGCGATTACTGCGAGTTTATTGGCCTGATTATCAGCCACAACTCTGGAACGATTATCAGTAAATGCTCCCTGAATCGCTGAAACTGCGTTTGTTGCAGCTACGAATCGGAGCTGAAAAATCTGTGTCATCAAAAGCGGCAACTTGGGTAACTCAGCAACTTTGGGTTCGATTACTTGAGAAGCTGTCCCAAACTCCCTCATCTTAGTTTGGATCAACTCTAAATCATCCAAAGTAGCTCTCACCATCAGCACTCCCGTCCGGTCATTGAAGAATATCTGCGCAGCCGATACGTTGGTTCCCTTGTCACTCACATTGACACCTTGGTCCGCGAAATACTGCCGTGCCATGACTTGAAGCTTTTCTGCAAGCCCCAGAGAACCATTCGTATTCACTGTCCCCCAAAGCACATTGGTTTTCCCATCATCCGTCACGTTCGTCGTCAACGGCATCACCTTTCTGCCGACTTCCTTTTCCAGCCCGTTTACAAAACGCTCTGTATCCACCTTGAATATCCGTGTAAAAAGTTGTGCCGGCTCAATCACCCGTTGTCGGAACACCACCGCATAATCCTCCACCTGATATGCCAGTCCATGCTTACCCACATCCGCCGTCACATTGGTGATCGCATTTAACATCTCTCGCATTGTGAGATTCTTCAAAGGCGGATTGATTGTCACCAGCACCACACTCAAATCTTGCTGCGGTGCCATTGGTGCCAAAGGCGCACCCAAGGGATCGCGCAAGGTCTTGCCTCCCTCCCCACCCGGCTGATCACCCAGTTTGGAATTGATGACGAAATTGATCCCCACCTTCTCTGGATCCAGCTTGGCCGATTCATCGCGCAAAAACCTCACCACCTCGGAAAGCGGCAGACCATCAAAGAACGCCTCTTTGAAAACGATTCCGTCCAGCTTGGCCTCTAATCTCAGCCGTGATTTGGTCGTAGTTTGCGATACATTCGTCCGCGCATAAGGATTCGGTACTGGTAGACTTTCAGACTTGGGCGGCTCATCGTTCATCGCCAGTCTCGTCTCCACTTTCGTCTCTGCAACCAGTCGTGGCCTCGGGTCTCTCCGGATATCCCCCTCCTCAACCTTCACAGCACCTACCGCTGTGTCCCACGCCCCATTGACTACCTCTGACCACGGCGCATTCCCGTCCTTCCGCATCCAGCCCGTCCCCACAACCAAAAGACTCAGCAACAAAAACGGCACGCTAACTTTCACAAGTCGTATCCGCCACAATGCTGGCTTCGTCACCATCGCCGACGATAGCTGCAACAACCGCTCCACTCGTTGCCCCAGTCGCGAACGAAACGCGCTCCCTTCGATGCCGATGGCTTCCATCGCCCCCGGTCCGTGCATCTCTTTGGCGATGCTTACCAGGCACTCAGCCAACGTCTCCGGCCCATGCTCAGCAAGCACACACGCTTCATCCGCCGCCAACTCGCTTGCCACCTGCAAACGTGACCGCGCCACCCAAACGAGTGGATGCCACCACAGCAACGACACCAGCGCATCCGCCAGCAGATACCACAGCGGATCGTGCGCCGCCAGATGCGCCAATTCATGACCCAAGATCGCCTCCTGTTGCCGACAATTAAACTGCTCAGTGAACCCTGTGGGTAACGCGATGGTCGGACGGAAAAGACCGAACACCACGGGCGTCTGGATATGCGCCGTCTCCAAGACCTGCACCGACCTATCCATACCCAGCTTCCGTGCCATGCCTTGCACCTTTAGGCGCAATTCTTCATCAGTTACCATCCTGCTGCGCGCACAAAATCTCAGCAGTAAAAATCTCCCCATCAATAAGCGCCCGGCCAACACGACACTGCCGATCACCCAAATCCCCAAAGCGATTGCCAGCAACAACGATGAAATTGATTTAGCCGTTTCTACTGGCATTGCTTCAATCACTGTCACTTGTGATGCGGTCTGATAATTCTCAGAAAATTCGTTCGTAATCTCAATCGACGGGGCGATTGACTGCACTGGCAAATCCTGTGCCGTCTCCTGTATAACCGGAGCCTCCTCATGCGCTCCCTGCGGAAAACTCACCGCCGAAAACTCCACCAACAGCAGCCCGATCAAGGCGATCAGGCTCGCCTGCCACAAAGTCCGTTGCCACACCACCGAGCGCAATCGCCACGTGACCAGCGATGTCAACAACACCACTACCCCAACCTCCACCGCCAGCAACCACACAGCTTGCCACGATGACGTGTTCATAGCTTTTTCTTCCTCTCCTCGATGAGTTTTTGCAGCCGCGCCAGTTCCTCCTTGCTCACTTCCCGCGAAGTCAACAGATGATTCATGGCCTCGGCCAGGCTTCCCTCAAAAAAACGGTCCACGAGATCGTTCAATGCGCCTTTGGTGACCTCATGCTCCGCGACACACGCCGCATAGATGAACGTCCGCCCCTCCGTCCGATGCTTCACCAATCCCCGCGCCTCCATCTTTCGCAACATGGTGGCGATGGTGGTATAGGCGAAATCATCCTCCGCGCTCAACACTTCGTGGACCTCTCCAACTGTCCCCTCACGCTTCCCCCATAGCACTTTAAGAATCCGGAGCTGGAGCTCCCCCAACCGATGCACCTTTGCCGTCTTCATGATAAATTTTTTTGCAGAACGACCAAGGTAATACTACCAAGGTAGTAATAAGTCAACCCCTTTTGTTTATCGTCCTCGAATGCTATTTTCCTATGCGCTCTGAAACGGCACTAGGTTGGTAGGGCCCGCGGCTCGCCCCGATTCAGTGTCGGGGGCCTCAGCGGGTCGCTCCTTCCCAGTCGAGGAACGAGACTCTAACTTCTCTCTCGATGAACAGAGTTCGCTGTTGGATGTTCGATGTTTCCCTGCTATTCCTAGTCCCGTCCATGAAACCGAGCCATATCCTCTCCCTCGCTCTGGCGTTTGCCGCCCTGCTCACCCCAGCCACCTCCCACGCCCAGGAAGCCCGCTGGTGGAAAGGTAATCTCCACACTCACTCCCTTTGGAGTGATGGCGATGGCTACCCGGAGATGATCGCCGATTGGTATAAACAGCACGGCTATAACTTCCTCATGCTCAGCGATCATAACCTGATGCAAACAGGTGATCGTTGGCTCGTGGCCACCAATAAAGGCGGCGGCAAAGTCTTGGAAGAATACGTCGCCCGCTTCGGCAAAGATTGGGTGGAGCAACGCACCAAGAACGACCTGCCGGAAGTTCGCCTCAAGACCCTTGCTGAGTTCGGCCCCAAGTTTGAAGAACCCGGCCGCTTCCTCTTCATCCCCGGCGAAGAGCTGACTGACAAATACAAGCTCGCCCCCGTCCACATGGGAGCCGTCAATCTCCGCGAAGTCATCAAGCCTCAGGGCGGCGATAGTGTGCTCGAAGTCATCCAGCGCAACGTGGATGCCGTCTATGCCCAGCGCAAAGCCACCGGCCAGCCGATGTTCCCGCACATCAATCACCCCAACTTCCGCTGGGGCATCACCGCCGAGGAACTCATGCCGGTCAAAGGCCTGCAATTCTTCGAGGTCTATAATGGCCACCCTCAGGTCTTCAATGAAGGCGATAAACTCCACGCCGGCCTCGAGAAAGTCTGGGACATCTCACTCACCCATCGCCTCACCGACCTGAAACTCGGCGTGCTCTACGGCCTCGCCACCGATGACTCTCATAACTACCACACCATCGCCGTGGGCAAGAGCAACAGCGGTCGCGGCTGGGTGATGGTTCGCTCCAAAGACCTGAGCCGCGACAGCCTCGTCGCCGCCATGGAGGCCGGCGACTTCTACGCCTCGAGCGGCGTGACCCTGAAAGATCTAAAGGCCGAGGGTTCCAAACTCAGCGTCGAAGTAGATCCTGAGCCCGGCATCGAATACACCATCGACTTCATCGGCACCCGCCGCAATTTCGATCCCAAGAGCGAACCCGTTCGCACCGCCAATGGCGATGCCCTCCGCGTCACTCATCAATATAGTGATGACATCGGCCAAATCTTGGTTTCCATCAAGGGCAACAAAGCCTACTATCAATTGCGTGGCGACGAGATCTATGTCCGTGCCCGCATCACTTCAACCAAGTTGAAGACCAATCCCTATCGCGAAGGTGAATTTGAACAAGCCTGGACACAACCCTTGGTGAATCCGAAGTGAAAACCCGCCTCAATCTCAACCGCCTGTCCGAAGAGCGTCTGCTGGACCTTCGTCTGTGCGACTTGCCGCTTAAGCTCGCAGGCACCCACCTGTCGGTTTTGATTGAGCGCCTGTACGCGGAGCTAGCTGGCAAAGGCATCACCTTCCGTCCCCCTTGCTGGCTGGCAGAGGAATGGTTTTCACCCGATGCCATCCCAGGCATCGCCATCCCGTTCTTCCTCGCTCATCCGCGCCTCGCCGCCTTGGAAAAGAAATTCATGCTGGAGGTGGAGGGTGGCACCGATCAGCAATGCATGCGCATCCTGCGGCACGAAGCGGGGCACGCGCTGGATATCGCCTACCGCCTGCACCGCCGCAAAACTTGGCGGGAGATGTTCGGTTCTTTCGCCACGCCTTACCCGAACATCTATCAACCGCGCCCTAATAGCCGCCGTTACGTGCTGCATCTGGATGCCTGGTATGCTCAAGCCCATCCCGCAGAGGACTTCGCAGAAACCTTTGCTGTTTGGCTCACGCCCAATTCCCGCTGGCGCACCCGCTACGCCGGTTGGGCCGCTCTCGATAAACTCGAGTGTGTCGATGAAATGATGGAAGACATTGCCGGTCTGGCTCCGCTCAATCGCAAGCGCAAAGCCGTCGAACCGCTCGCCGAATGCAAGACCACCTTGCGCGAACACTATCGCCGCAAGACCGAGTATTATCAGACAGACGGCAGTAGTCGCTACGACCGCATCCTCTTGCGCGTCTTCTCCAATCACGAACGCTACCAGGGCAACGAAGCCGCCTCGGTTTACCTGCGTCGCATCCAAAAAGATCTGGTCCCCTTGGTCTCCCACGGCACCGGGGTCCATGCCTACACCATCCGGCACGTCGTCTTGCAGTTGATCAGACGTTGCCAGGAGTTAAAACTGCGGGTCGCTGGGTCGCAGCATCGCGCGTGGATGAACACGCTCGTCATGCTGACCACCCAGACCATGAACGCGCTGCACACCGGTCACTATCGTTTCGCCGTATGAGTTTTGTGGTTAAAAAACCATTGCGAATCTTGGTCCTCTGTCACGAGGACCTCGTCCCGCCCGATTGCATCGAGGGCCTGAGTGACAAGGAGATCCAGCCTTGGAAAGCCGAGTTTGATGTCATCAACACCCTGCGTTCCATGGGGCACGAAGTCTTCCCCATAGGTCTTTACAGTGACCTGAACGTCATCCGTCAGGCTGTTGAGGCACACGATCCACACATCGCCTTCAATCTGCTGGAGGAGTTCCATGGCGACGCCCTCTTCGACCAACACGTCGTCAGTTATCTCGAACTGCGCCAGCTTCCCTATACCGGCTGTAACCCGCGCGGCCTCACGCTCGCGCACGATAAGGCGCTCTCGAAAAAAATCCTCGCCTATCATCGCATCCCGGTGCCGCAGTTCATCGTCGTCCCCGTCAATCGCAAGCCGCACCGTCCCAAGCGCCTCAAGTTCCCGCTGTTCGTGAAGTCGTTGGTGGATGAAGGTTCCGTGGGCATCTCCCAAGCCTCCGTCGTCCATGACGATGTCAAACTCGCTGAACGCGTTGCCTTCATCCATGAGAAGACGAAGAACCCGGCCATCGTGGAAGAGTTCATCGAGGGCCGCGAGATCTACATCGCCATGGTCGGCAATGAACGCCTGCAATCTTTCACTCCTTGGGAGCTGATCGTCGAAAAACAGCCGGAAGGTTCATCCGTCATCGCCACCAGCAAACTAAAGTGGGACTACCGCTATCAGGAGAAAGTCGGTGTAAAAACCCGGGCAGCCGAATTATCGCCTGAACTGCGCAAGAAAGTGGAACATCTCTCCAAGCGCATCTACCGCCTGCTTTATCTCAGCGGCTGCGCCCGTCTGGATTTCCGCATGACACCGGCTGGTGAATTCTACCTGTTGGAAGCCAATCCCAATCCGAACATCTCCTTCGGCGAAGATTTTGCCGAAGCCGCCGAACACTGCGGCCTCCACTACGAAGAGCTACTGCAGAAATTGCTGACCCTCGGCCTTAGCTACCGCCGCATGGCTTAGCGACAGGCACGAAAAAAGCGCCGGCGTGCATGCCGACGCTTTGTGCGTCTCGCTTGAGGATAAATTCTACGCCCCACCGCCGCCAGCGATCGGCTTCGGGTCGCCCTTGAGCAGGGCAGCGGCGTAATCGCGATTCATCATCGCGATGAAATCCAACGTGATGCTCTTGGGGCAAACAGCTTCGCAAGAACCCGTCACCGAGCAACTGCCAAAGCCTTCCTTGTCCATCTGCTCCACCATCGCCTGCACTCGG
>JAURFH010000408.1 GCA_030834415.1 Verrucomicrobiota bacterium
ATGTAGCCGCTAGTGACGAGGTCATCCAAAGTTTTCAAGGGCGGAGCGCCGAGTCCATCGGGGCCGAAGGCATAGCCATCGACGACGGCTTGGAGGGCTTCTACATCCGTCTTGTTAGGGCTGCCGTCGGCACTGACTTTGTAGCTGTTAAAGAGATCCGGGGCGGCCGGTTCCATGGTCGCTGGGGCACTGCCGGAAGGCGGTGGAGTGCTGGCTGGGGAGGCGACAGGTGCGGCACTCACGGTGTCAGCTACCACGGGTGCTGCGGCTGGGGCAGCGGGCGCGATCATATCGTCGTCACTGCTGTCACCGCCACATCCCGCTGTCAGCAGGCATATGACCGTGGCCACACATGATGATGTAAGAGTGTAGTTCATGGTTCGGTGTCCTTCTTTTGGTGGAATACAAAGAACTTATATAACGAAATTACAACAAACTACCATAGGCAATTTGGGTGAAAGGTTATTTGATAGTAATGAAAAGAAGCAGAGCTAATAACATAACAACATCAAGCATCCGAAGCTGATAGGTTTCATGCGTGTGGGGGGATGCGGAAGTGAAGGCAGCCGACCCTATTTTTTGGGCAGGCGGAAGAAGCAAATAAAAAAGCGGCGGGCCTGAGCCCGCCGCCTGCTAAGATGATGGAAGGTGGATCAGTCTTTGGAGTTGATGGTCCACATGCCGGTCTCTAATCCGCGATTAATATTGGTGAGACCCAAGGTGACGTTTTTATCCAACACTTCAGCGTGACCATC
>JAURFH010000409.1 GCA_030834415.1 Verrucomicrobiota bacterium
GTGCTGGACTCGGACAATTACATAACGGACACGATCACTCTTAACGGCATGCAGCCGCGCAACGCGGAGATGCTGGTACGAGGTGATGCGGTGTTGTGGCTGACGGATGGCCTGAACATGACGGGTAACTCGCGGATAACGATTCTGCCCGGGGCCAGCCTCAAGCTGTATATCGGTGACGGGACAGGTAGCAGTGCCACGGCGACCATCGCGGGTAACGGGGTGCTGAACATGTCTGGCGATACGGAGAAGATGTCCATCTTCGGCCTGTCCGATGCGACGGTGATCAAGGTGGCTGGTAACGGCGGGTATGTGGGGACGGTGTATGCCCCGAACGCGCAATTGCAGGGCAAGGGCGGTGGCGCGGACGTGGATGATTTCCAAGGCGCAGCCATCGTGGGCAGTGTGGCCTACAACGGTCATTTTAACTTCCACTACGACGAGAAGCTGGGTGACAACGGCGGAATCACGCAGTGGAAAATCAATACCTGGGCGGAGTTTTAGGCGGTGATAACGGCGGCATTCGTATCTTTGTGTGGTTGCCCGAGCACCGTACTTGACTAGCGGACAATACAAGGTCTGGTCAGGGCTCGACGGAGTCTCGCCCTACCAAGTGGCATCCATTCACATCGCAAAGCGCGGCGTGAAGCCTTGCAACACATCCTGCGTGCGTTTGGCGAGGTAGTCATCCCAGGGGAGCAGGAGCGCTTCACAATCCTGATGGTAATATCCGGGGCG
>JAURFH010000410.1 GCA_030834415.1 Verrucomicrobiota bacterium
CGATGACTTCCCCAAGAATGAACACATAACAATCAGTACGCTGTCAATAGACCCATCCAAGGGAAAGGATGCCCGTCATGGTGACTATTCGGCAATCATCAAGCTGGCCCGCGACAGGCAGAACATTCTCTACTGTGATGCGGTGATGCTCAAGCTGGATACGGAGCAGATCGTTAGCAGATTCGCAAAGGAGGCAACCGACTTTGAGCCGGATGCCCTGGTTGTTGAGACCAACCAGTTCCAGCATCTGCTGGCCAAACAGATCATGCTTGAGTGTGAAAGCCGGGGAACTGATATTCCAATTATCCAGCTTTACAATACCATCAACAAGGATGTGCGTATCAGAAGGATTGGACCCTATCTCGCCAATAGGAACATCCGATTCAGGAGATCAGAGGGTTCCCGCCTTCTCGTCGCACAACTGCGCGAGTTTCCCCTGGGGAAGTTCGACGATGGGCCTGACGCATTGGAAATGGCGTTGAGGGCAATGATCGGCATTTGGAATAACCGGAAATCGGGGCGTGTTGCGCGGAGACTAATGGCATGAGCGTATGGCAACAAATCCTCGATTTCCTCATCCCTGGACGGTCCAATGGGCGTGTCTCTCCTGAACATGGCAAGAAGGTGCGCCGACCCCTCAAAGAGAGCATTCTCACCAACGATTTCTGGCTTTCTTCTTACATCGATCTTCTGGATCGTTTTAGGGATGGCGGGGTTTATAGCTATCCTATTTCAAA
>JAURFH010000411.1 GCA_030834415.1 Verrucomicrobiota bacterium
TGGCAGCGCTGGCAATTCACCACGATCGACGGCGACAACGTCCCACCCGAAGAAATCGAAGCTGCTCGCGCCCAACTTGACGCCCGCACCTTCCGCCAAGAATTCGAAGCCTCGTTCGAGAACCTATCCGGCCTCGTCGCCATCAGCTTCAGCGACGAGAACATCGATAAGAGCGTTCAAGACCTCGCTGTCCTCCCACTCCTCCTCGGCGTCGATTTCAACGTCGATCCAATGAGTGCCGTCTGCGCCGTCAAAAAGGGCGACGTGCTCTGGGTCTTCGACGAAATCATCATGACCGGCGGCGCCACCACATGGGACCTCTGCGAAGAAATCCAATCCCGCTACGGCATCGAACGCCGCATCATCGCTTGCCCCGACCCCACGGGCGGCGCCCGCAAAACCTCCGGCGTTGGCGCAACCGACCACAACATCCTGCGCAAATCCGGCTTCACGGTATCCAGCCCCCGCAACCCCTGGAAAATCCGCGACAAGATCACCTGCGTCAACACCGCCCTCCTCGACGCCTCCGGCACCCGCCGCCTCTTTATCAACCCCAAGTGCAAAGAGCTAATCAAATCCCTTCGCACCCTTACGTACGCCCCCGGCACCGGCCTCCCCAACAAAAACCTCGGCGTTGACCACGCTTTTGACGCTCTGGGCTACCTCTGCCTCCAAACCTTCAACCTCGCCAAACCAGAAGCCCTCGGCAAAACCAACTATCGTGTGTGGTAA
>JAURFH010000412.1 GCA_030834415.1 Verrucomicrobiota bacterium
AGCAGGAGGAGAAATTGAAACCCGCCTTCACGCAAGCGGGTGAGGAGCTGCGCACGATTCGTCGTACGACGATGCGCGATATCTTTGGAGTGATCCGCACGGTGAATGTGGAAGTGGAAAAAGAACTGACACCGGCGCAGATGGAGGAATTCCACAAATTGCGCGAAGAGATCCGCGAACGCATGGAGAAGAGCAAGGCGGGCAAGGGACCGGGCGGGCCGAAGACGTAGAGTAACCGGCTGGTGATTTGAGGTGCGTGATTTCTTTCGGTGATTTCCTTCCCCCTCATCCCGGCCTTCTCCCTGAGGGAGAAGGAGATGATTTTTTCCGCGCTTGGTGTTTTAGGAGCTTCTATTCAGTTCGTCTAGGATCTGCACAAGACGGATGACCAGATCAAGGAATCAGTTCCACCTCTCCCCGTGCCCTCTCCCCCAGCTGCTGCTGGCGGAGAGGGAGATGACGTTTGGTGCTGATGCACGCACTTCGCGCGCGGTCGTTCGCTGACAGTTCTAGGCAGACATTAGTAAACCGCTTGCCACGGGGCGATGCCGCTGGCTTGGGCGACGGGGAGAAATTTTTCCAGATCATTCACGAGCGGGAAGTCCACGCCCGCAGCCAGGAGTTGCTGCACGCCGGCGGGTGTTTCCGCATGGTAGTAATTCACGCGCACGCCGTTCGCTTTTAATAGACGCAAGTGTTCTGGATC
>JAURFH010000413.1 GCA_030834415.1 Verrucomicrobiota bacterium
ATTTCTTCGAATGTTTCCACGGTAAAAGAGATTTCTGGCGTGGTCGCCAGATCGACTCGCGAACAGTTGAGGGTACGGACAAGGGTATATACCAGCAGATTATCGACGAGTATGGCGAGGACTCGATCCAAGCACGGGTGGAGGTTTACGGTGAATTTCCGTCGGCTGGTGATGACCAGTTTATCTCGCCGGTTACTGTCGAGGACGCGTTTAAGCGCGAGGCGTATAAGGACATTACAGCACCTATTGTGATCGGGGTTGACCCTGCACGGGGTGGGAATGACAGCACGGTGATCGTGGTGCGCCAGGGGCGTGATCTGGTAGCCGTTAAGCGGTACAAAGGCGAGGATACGATGGAGGTGGTCGGTCGGGTGATCGACGCCATTGAGGAGTATAAGCCGACGCTGGTGGTGATCGATGAGGGTGGTCTGGGCTACGGCATCCTTGACCGGCTGCATGAGCAGCGATACAAGGTGGTGCGTGGGGTCAACTTCGGGTGGAAGTCGAAGAATCCGGTTACATGGCTCAATAAGCGTGCTGAGCTGTGGGGCGCGATGCGCGATTGGCTGAAAACTGCTAGTATTCCTACAGACAGACAGTTAAAAGCTGACCTGACTGCCCCTGCTATGAAGATCAACTCATCCGGTGCGATCCAGCTAGAGGGGAAAAAGGAGATGAAATCCCGGGGATTAGCTTCCCCGGACTC
>JAURFH010000414.1 GCA_030834415.1 Verrucomicrobiota bacterium
CCAGTTGTCTGCATACGCCTTACCCGGATTCGCCAGAAAACTGATACTGCTCACAAACGTGCCGAAGATGGAGAGCCCCACTGCCCAGCCGGGAATCTTGCGACCCGCGGCCATGAATTCTTCGGTGCCCTTGCTCTGTCGACCAAACCAAAAGCCGATGGCCAACGTGCCCGCGAGATACAGCACGATGACCAGCAGATCGAAGACCGGTAGTGAGTTGATGCCAGTCATGCTTAGCGAAGTGCGGGCATTTTGATGGCTGGCTTCAACAGTTTGGCCATGGTGTCCACATCTGTTTTGTTGCCTGGACTATCCGCCAGGTTAGTAGTTTCTTTTGGATCGACTTTATGATCGTAGAGTTCGCGTGCCATCAGCTTGCCATCCTTCCAGTTCCTCCATTCGGTATAGCGCCAGCGGCCATCGCACGCCGAGTAGCCCATGTATTCCGGTTGCCCCTTGTAATACGCGGGCCGGGGATGCTGGGTGATGGCCACCTTTTGCACGCTTGCTTTGGGGTTCTTCAACACCGGTCCCAGACTCACTCCTTCCAGACTCGGCACCTTGGGCAGATCGCACAGATCAGTCAGCGTGGGATACAGGTCCAGCAGTTCCGCCACCGAATCCGTCTTGGTGCCCGCCGTCTTCATCTTCGGTGTCGCGATGATGAGCGGCACGCGGGCATCCAGATCAAAGTTCGAGGT
>JAURFH010000415.1 GCA_030834415.1 Verrucomicrobiota bacterium
GCACTGGAGGTGCAGCTTTGATCTTGGCCCGCATCCATCTGGCGTTGCCCGATTTCACGCGGGAGCAGATGGAAGGCCTCTCTCTTTCCACCCAAGAAGTATCGGCCATCCGGGAACGGCTATGGAGCCTGCCGCTGGCCGAACGGCGCAAGATCATCGGACTACCCCCAGAGCGCGCGGATGTGATGCTGATGGGGGCGCTCATCTATGAGAGTGTCTTGCGGCAGTTCGGCATCCATGCCTTGCGAGTCAGCACGAGGGGACTCCGTTATGCCGCCCTCGTAGCTTGACCATCGCAAATAAAACCCCGCTCCATCGCTGAAGCGGGGTCTCGCAAATAAGGGTTCTGCTTAGAACTTGTACTTCACACCAGCCACGAGTTTGATGTCGTTCTTCTTGCGGCCAGCAGCCGGCTCGTTGTCGTAGCTGTCCACGATGTAGAACTCGAGCTTCACTGACTTCGTGATGTCCGTCTCGATACCGATCTCGAAGTTGAAGATATAGTTGTTCAGGTCGTCGATCTGCGGCAGGAACTCGGCTTTCTGCCAGAGGCGGGCGCGATCGCTGATCTTGTATTCGAACTTCTCAGCGACACGGGCACTGATGTAGCTCTTGGAACGGCCACCCACGTCCTCAAACACGAAGGAAGGACCACCTTCTGCGCTGAGGATCATGCGGTCTTCCTTGATGAAGTA
>JAURFH010000416.1 GCA_030834415.1 Verrucomicrobiota bacterium
ACTCCGGATACCGTCGGGCCAAACAGCGCGTAGTACTTCGGAATGGCTGTGTCCGTAGGGCTTGGGTAAGCCTGACGAATGAAGTTCACATCCTTGTTCAAAAGAAACAAAAAGTCGCCTTCGAAAATGATCGTGCCAGAAACTGTACATGTGTGTGCTTTGTCTAGAGTGACGGTGGTGCCATTGATCAAGGTGACCAGCGCCCCCAGTGCTATACCGGTGCCAGAAACTGCTTGGCCAACCTCAATTCCAGATGCGCTGCTCACCGTGATGGTGAATGCACCAGAGGTGCCTGTTGCCGTAGTGCTCGCATAGCTGTAGATGGCCATGGAGTAGACCGACAAGAAATCATCTGGGGCAGACAAATACTTGTTGCCTGTTTGCAGCACACCCTGCACATTCTTGCGCAAGTTGGCCAACTGCACCGAGTTGTAGATGCGCTGCTCGGCCTGTTGAACAAAAGTCTGCAGCTCAGTAGCCGTGAACGAATTCTCGGTGTACTCTTCAATGGCGGCGGTGAGTTCTGCGTAGTTCATGTGATACTCGTTGTGACAGGAGACAACACTCCCGCTGCGGCTAGTTGTTTAGCGGGCGGCATAGGCATCATACCAACGCTGGCGAAAGATGTGTCAGCTGTTTCCCCCACATACACCGTCACAGCCATGCGCTTTTCAGGGCGGGGCTGGTA
>JAURFH010000417.1 GCA_030834415.1 Verrucomicrobiota bacterium
CCTCGGCTACTCCGACCTCGGCACCAACCGCCGCCGCGTCGAAACCATCCGCCGCCTCTTCGAAAACGTGAAATAACCCTTTTCGGGCCGCAACTTGCCCGAAAATCCCTCTTTGCGTTCCTTGCGGTTAGCTACCCTATTGTTCCACGTGGAATTACTCCGAATGGCCATAACTACGCGCCAAATAGCCGAAAATGCCGTGAAAATGGGTTAAGAATAGCCTTAGGCGTCACAATCCAACCCTTTGAGCTCGAATATTGGATGATTTTTATGGTTCAAAACATGGGTAACACTCTTACTGAAGCCAGCAATTGTTCCACGTGGAACATCCCTAAATTCCGTCATGTACTATATATAAGGAAGGTGATTGGCCCAAAGGGCCAAAAGAACCCAGCCCAAGGCAGACTACTCAAAGTCTGCCTTGGGTAGGAAGTAAGATAGGGTAGCGGCCTGAAAGGCCGCCAGAATTCCAAAACCTCAACCGGACAAGAAGATTTTCAGTCCTCTACTCCACCAAGAACCAAAGGATAGAGCAGGGGACTCATAATCCCCTTATTGCGCCTTCTGCGCCTCCTTGCAGCCATCCACCCTTCCTATTGTTCCACGTGGAACAATCACAGATCCCCGCAACAAGAGTTATGCGCGCTCGGCCCCTCGAAGTGTTCCGCGGCCCCGCAGG
>JAURFH010000041.1 GCA_030834415.1 Verrucomicrobiota bacterium
CCCACCCACGTAGCCGAAGTCCGCATCGGCCATCTCACCCGGTCCGTTCACGATGCAACCCATGATGGCGATCTTAACGCCTTTGAGATGTTCCGTGCGCGCCTTGATGCGCGCTGTGACCGTCTGGAGATTGAACAATGTGCGACCACAGCTCGGGCACGCCACATAGTCCGTCTTGAACGAACGGCAACCCGCTGCCTGCAGGATGTTGTATGCCAGCCGCAAGGACTGACCCGCACCCGATTCACCACGCACGAGGATGGCATCACCGATACCATCCGCCAGCAATGCGCCGATGTTCACACCCGCCCGCAAGAGCGCGATGTTCGGGTGCAAAGGCACCGCTTCGAAATTCACACAATCCTTCAACAGGATAGGATTCTTGCGACCCAACCGCTTCAATTGGGCCACCAGCAGGCGATACGCCGTGATGACGGGCAATTGCACGCCGTCTTTCACCGCTACCAGTTGCGTGTCGCAGTTGATCGTTTCGCTGGTGATCTCCTGCGTCGGATCCAGCTCGAGGATGTTCAGATCCTCATACACCGCTTCCGGCTTCACATCCGCTTTCGGAGAAATCTTCGGTGCGACTTTTTCCCAAGTGGCCTTCGTGACGACGACCCGCACCGTCTGTTCGCCACCGCACTTCACGGTTTCGCTCAACTCGATCTCCGGAGTCACCCGGCGCTCGTAATGGAACGGATCAAACGGGAACTGCTTGTCCGCGATGGCGTGCTGCGTATTGGTCAACACCGGTATTTGCGCCACCAAGTCATTGCACACCGCGATCTCGCGCGGTGAATCCTCAGTAAGAGAGACGCGGATAGTGTCACCCAGACCATCACACAGCAACGAACCGATACCGATGGCGCTCTTGATACGGCCATCCTCGCCCTCGCCCGCCTCGGTCACACCGAGATGGATGGGATAGTTCCAGTCCGCCCCTTCTTGGGCCAGACGCGCCACCAGCAGGCGGTAGCACTCGATCATCACCTTCGGGTTGCTCGACTTCATCGAGAACACGAAGTTATGGAAATCATTCTTCCGGCAGATGCGGGCGAACTCCAAGGCGCTCTCCACCATGCCCAGCGGCGAGTCGCCGTAGCGGTTCATGATACGGTCGCTCAGCGAGCCATGGTTCGTGCCGATACGCATCGCGCGCTTCAGGCGTTTGCATTCCAGCACCAGTGGCGTGAACTTCTCCTCGATGCGCTCCAGCTCAGCGGCATACGCCTCGTCGGTGTATTCCTTCACCGCGAACTTTTTGGAGTCCGCATAATTGCCCGGATTCACGCGGATCTTCTCCACCCACTTCACCGCCTCCATCGCCGCATCCGGCTTGAAATGGATGTCCGCCACGATGGGCACATTGCAACCTTTGGCATGCAATGCGGCCACGATGTTCTGCAGGTTGGCCGCGTCCTTCACGGTCGGTGCCGTGATGCGCACGATCTGGCAGCCCACAGCCACCAGTTCCAGCGTCTGCTGCACGCAGAGCTCAGTGTTCATCGTGTCGCAGGTGAGCATGGATTGCTTCACCACGGGATGGTTGCCACCGATGATGACGCCGCCATTCGCCGGATCACCCACGATGACTTCGCGTGTCTGACGCCGCTCAAAGAAAAATGGAGTGGGACAATATTGCATACTACTTCTGAGAATTGCTGGCCGCATCCGTCGCTGGAGCAAACTTCATCTCCTTGGGCGGTGCCGCCTTGTCAGGCTTCAGATCCTGCACGTCGTAGAAAGAGACATAGACGATGTAGCCGATGACCATGATGGCGCACGCCTGATAGACCCAGTTCAGCACCTTGGGATGCACGTTTCGGCGGCTGATAAGATTGATGAGTGCCAGAGTGATATGGCCACCATCCAAGACCGGCACCGGCAGCATGTTCATGATGGCCAAATTGATGTTCAGCACCACGCTGAACCAGATGGCCAAGCGCCAACCCTGATCGCTCTCGAACAGAAGATAGTAGATGCGCATGATACCGACCGGCCCGGACAGATGCTGCGGCTTGATATCGGACTTCGAGGAAAAGAGTGCCGAAAAGGTTCCCACCATGGCATCAATGCCACCACGTACCTGCTCGATGGGCGTCGGATGCAGCAAGGACATCTTGCCGGTAGCATCCCACTCGATACCCACCTTGGGTTCATCCCATCCAATGGGAATCTCCGGCTTCACCATCAACGTTTTCGCCGCGCCAGCGCGAGATATAGTAACCTCCACTGGGTTGTTGCTCGCCTGCATCAATTGCTTGGCCACACCAGCAGGATGATAGACCTTCACGCCGTTGACCGCTGTGATCTCATCGTTCACCTGGATACCCGCCTTCAGCGCGGGACTGTTCGGTATCAACGCCGCCACCATCGGCACATGTGCGGGCTCAATACCGATCTGACGCAAACCCTTACGCTCATAGCTCTTGGTCTCGGGCAAGCGCGGCGCGACCACAAAGTTCGTGGTCATCTCACCACGCTGCACCTTCACATTGATCGTCTCGCCTTCACTGCTGACGATCCGCCACATGATGCTGTGCTTGCTGACGCCGGAAAAACGGTCCACCGAGTAGCCATCGATCTCCAAGATCTTGTCCCCTTCCTTGATACCGACCTCAGCCGCCGGATACTCATTGTGGACATAACCCACGGTCGTCGTCGTCTCCTTCTCACTCACCGGACGACCGATACCCCACACAATCGCCGCGAACACAAAAGCGAGCAGCATGCTGAAAAGCGGTCCGGCAAATGCGACGATAATTTTGTCGATCGGCGAGATTTCCGGCAGTTGTTCTTTGGGACCTTCCACCTTGCCTTCGATTGCTTCCATCGGTGCCATCTGCGGCAAAGAGACAAACCCACCGGCCGGAATGCACCCAAGGCAGTAGGTGACGTCCCCAATTTTCTTTTGCCAGATCGGCTTGCCGAACCAGATACCGAAACGATCCACATGCAGTCCACGCCACTTGGCGGCCAAGAAATGGCCCAGTTCGTGGACGATGATCACCAAGTTGAAGAGCAGGACCACTTCAAAGGCGATGAACAAAAATTTTAATACACCAGCTATGCTCATAGGGATTTCACCACGGATATGCCCGTGGGGTGAATGCCACAGGTTGACTATAATGGCGCTCTGGCGACTGGCAATCCAGTAAAACCACGGAATTGCCCCTCACCATGTCAGCTTCGTGCCGCCTCCTGCCGAGCCCAAGCATCGGCTGCAAGTATTTGATCCAGAGTCGGATGCGATACAACATCATGCGCGTCCATCACCTTTGCGACCATTCCTGCTATCTGCGGGAAACTGATCTGGCGATTTATAAAAGCTTCGACCGCAACTTCATTCGCGGCGTTCAATACCGCTGGCAATGTCCCTCCGACCTCCCCTGCCCGTCGCGCCAGTCCAATGGAGGCAAAGCGATCCGTATCCGGCTCTTCGAAGGTCAGGGTACCGATCTTGGCAAAATTCGTCTGCACCCGGTCACTCCCAATCCTTGCGGGATAGCTCAGGGCATACTGGATGGGCAGGCACATGTCCGGCGTGGAAAGCTGAGCGATGATGGACCCGTCCACGAATTCCACCATGGAATGCACCACACTCTGCGGATGCACCACCACCTTCACCCGCGGCATCTCGATATCGAACAACCACCGGGCCTCGATCATCTCCAACCCCTTGTTGAACAAGGTTGCGGAATCGATCGTGATCTTGCGACCCATCACCCATGAAGGATGCTTAAGTGCCTTCTCCACCGTGATCTCAGCAAACTTCTCTTTCGGCCAAAGCGTCGCATCACGGAACGGACCACCTGAAGCGGTCAACCACAAGGCCCGCACCGAACTGGCTGGTTTATCGTCCAGACATTGGAAGATGGCCGAGTGTTCGCTATCCACCGCCAGCACGCGCACGCCATGCTTGCGGGCCTCGCCCATCACGATCTCGCCCGCCATGACCAAGATTTCCTTGGATGCCACGGCGATGTCTTTGCCTGCCCGGATGGCCGCCAGCGCGGGTTGCAATCCTGCGGTGCCGACGATGGCGATGAGCACGATGTCCGCATCGGGCATGGTGGCTAGCTTGAGCAGTCCTTCGTTGCCGCTGTGGACCTCACAGGCTGTACCCAGCAGATCCGCCAGTTCCTTTGCCTTCGCCGGGTCCGTGATGGAGATCGCGGCAGGCTTATGCTTGCGGGTTTGCTCCAAGAGAAGCTCCGTATTGCTGCCCGCCGCCAGTCCTATCAGTTGAAATTGATCCGGCAGATCCTCGGCCACCTTGATGGTGCTGGTGCCGATAGAACCCGTGCTGCCCAATAATACCACTTTCTTCATGCGCGAATAACCAAGGATGATGCGTGCTCCGGCTCAATGAGTCAAAATATGCCGCAGATATAGATACATGAGCGGTGCGTTGAAAAGGATGCTGTCCAGCAGGTCCAGAATACCGCCGATACCCGGGAAAAAAGCCCCGGAATCTTTCACGCCTGACTCCCGCTTGAACAAAGACTCGATCAGATCACCGATGACCGCCGCGATGCTCAGCACTACACCGAGAATGGTCGCATGCATCAGGTTCATCCCCGGTAGCCGGTCCCCCGCAAAGTGAACAAATGCAAGGCTCACCCCCGTCGTGATCACCACCGCCCCGCCAAACCCCTCCCAGGTCTTACCCGGACTGATACGCGGAATCATCTTGTGCTTCCCGATGAGCGACCCCGTCACATAAGCGCCCAGATCGCTGAACTTCGTCACCAAGATGAAATAAAGCACATACCAGTGCCCATTGTCATTGATACGCGGGAAGTAATTGATCTTCTGCACGAAGTTCAGCAGCCACGGCACATACATCAACCCAAACAACGTCGTCGAAATTGCCAAGATGCCCGCCGTGTTCGTCTTGGAGGTGAACTGCTTCACACAAAGCCCCAGCACGAAGATGACGAGGATGCTCGTCTCAAAATCACCGGCCTTGGAGGGCGCTTCCTTCGGCCCCAGATAACCCGACACATAAAAAAAGGTGCTGGCCATCAGCAAGACCCCGCCAAAGATGCCCCATCCCTTGAAGCACACAAGGCCGCGCTTCTCGACCATGTTGTAGAATTCCAGCAAGCCCGTCACCGCCAGCACCGTCATGATCAAAAGGAAAAACCAGTCGGACACCAGCTTGTTCCCGGAAAAAAGTGCCAGAATGACCACCGTCCAAAGCACCACCGAGCTGAAGAGGCGGCGCAAGAACACCTTCCCTTTGCTCGGTGCCGTTACAGGCGCAGGCGATGGCGCCGATGTGTTCGGTTCTGACATTGACGGGCAGAAACCTAACTGGCCCGGCAAACCCCTGTCGAGCGGCTTTCGTGATTCGTGATTTCATCACACGCCATTTTCTTGCCCTGTCCAGCTGCTCCATGCTCGAATAAACGCATGCTCCATTTGCGTTCAATGGCCTTAGCTGCTGCTTTCTGCTATACCAGCCTGACCTCATTTGCGGCGGATAACACCGCCCCTATCGTCGCCAGCGAGATACTCCCTCTCGGTCTGGAACCAGTGCGGACAAATGTGAATCCCGGCCCCGAATATTCTGCTGCCCAACTCGATTACGCCATGGTCATCGGCATGGACCGCACACCCAATGGCCGCCTCTGGGCCGCGTGGGTCGCCGGTGGTGATAGTGACAAGGGCTTGTTCGTCGCCGCTTCCAGTGATGACGATGGCCAGACTTGGTCCCCCTCCCGCCTGGTCATTGATCCCACGGATTCTCCCACCGGCATCCGCCGCCGTGCTTTGGTCGGCAATTTCTGGACCGATCCCACCGGAAAGCTCTGGCTCTTCTACGATCAATCCATGGGCTACTTCGATGGCCGCGCCGGAGCTTGGGCCATCACTTGCGACAATCCCGATGCCGATAAACCTGTCTGGTCAGCCCCTCGACGAATCTGGCATGGCGCCACTCTGAACAAACCAATCATCCTGAAGAACGGCGAATGGCTCATGCCCATCTCGCTGTGGGATCGCAATAAGATCGGGCCTGCCGTTTTTAAGGAGGAATTCCACGAACTCGACGATGTACGCATGGCGAACGTCTTTGTCTCCAATGACGAGGGTAAAACCTGGACCCGGCGTGGCGGTGTTCGCGTTCCTCAAACTCAATTCGATGAACACATGTTCGTGGAGTTGAAAGATGGCCGCCTCTGGCTGCTCGCCCGCACCACGTATGGCATCGCCGAAAGTTACTCCTCCGACCAAGGCCGCACATGGACCTATGCCCAGCCCTCAAATATCAAACACACTGCCGCCCGCTTCCACCTGCGTCGCTTGGCTTCAGGTCGCTTGCTGCTCGTGAAGCATGGACAGATCGAAGAACGCACGGCCAAGCGCTCCCACCTGATGGCTTTTGTCTCTGAAGATGAAGGGCAGACCTGGAAAGGCGGTCTGATGCTGGATGAACGCACCGGCGTCTCCTACCCCGATGGTTTCCAAGCCCCCGATGGCACCATCCACATCATCTACGATCACAATCGTGCCAAAGACCGGGAGATCCTGATGGCGAAATTCACTGAAGCAGACATCTTGGCGGGCAAGATCGTCTCCGAGAAATCAAAACTCCAGATAATGGTTCACAAGGCCTTAGGGAACCTCGTAAAATCCAAAGAGTAAATTCTGAGGCAACCATCATCCCCTTCTGGGCCTCTATAACCCAACCAACTAAACCTTCCCAAACCGCCGATGGCGCCGGGCGTATTCTTCGAGCGCATCGAAGAACTCCGGCTTGCGAAAGTCCGGCCACAAAGTATTCGTGATCACAAACTCCGCGTAAGAGATTTGCCAGAGCAGAAAATTGCTTACCCGCATCTCCCCGCTGGTGCGGATCAACAGTTCCGGGTCAGGCCAATTGCGTGTGTAGAGGTGCTGGGCCACGAGTTGCTCGTTGATATCGACCGTTTCGATACGCCCGGCTTTCACCTGTTCCGCGATGCTGCGCGTCGCCTCGATGATCTCCGTCCGGCCGCCGTAGCTGAGCGCCAATATCAACGTCAGCCCGTTATTTTTCGCCAAGGCAGCCTGCGTCTTCTTGAGCTGTTCCTGCACGAACTCCGGCAACCGGTAGATTTGGCCGATGACCTCCAGCCGCACATTATTACGGGTAAGCTCGCCGATCTCATTTTTCAGGAACCGCGCGAGATACTTCATGAGCGTATCCACCTCGTCCTTCGGGCGATTCCAGTTCTCGACGGAAAACGCGTAGAGAGTGAGATACTTCACACCCACTTCCCCACAAGCGCGCACGACGGCCCGGACAGATTCGACACCGTTACGGTGCCCTTCCACGCGGGGTAGATGGCGTTCCTTGGCCCAGCGCCCGTTGCCATCCATGATGATGGCCACGTGCGTCGGCAACGTCGCTTTTGCGGCGGGGCTCAGATGCAGGGCAGCAGCACTCATTTCAATTTATGGTAGGGCGAGACTCTGTTGAGCCCTGACCAAACCTAAGCTTTTTCGAATGCTTTAAATGACAACTCAGGGGAGCTTTCCGTTCGATAACATGCTACAATAAGCAACGGCTCGACGAAGTCTCGCCCTACCGGACCAACTCACAAAATCATCGTCTGCTCGCGGGCCGGACCGACGGACACGATCTTCAACTTGGCCCCGGTCAGTTCCGCGATGGCTTTCAGGTAATCCCGGGCGTTCTTGGGCAAATCCTTCCAGGTCTTCGCCTTCTCCGTGGAGGTCTTCCAACCCGGGAACTCCGCGTAGATCGGCTCCACCTTGGAGAGCACTTCCACATCGCTCGGCACGTAGTCGAAGCGCTGCTTGCCATAGCGATAACCGATGCAAACCTTGATGACGTCCAGCGTGTCCAGACCGTCCACGTTCGTCACTGCCAGTTCGTCGATACCGTTCACGATGGCCGCATAACGCGTCAACACCGCATCGAACCAGCCACAACGGCGGGCCCGGCCGGTCGTCGCGCCGAATTCACGGCCCATGCCGTGCAAGAGATCGCTGATCTCGTCGTTCTGCGTCGGCATAGGCCCTTCACCCACGCGTGTCGTATAAGCCTTCATCACGCCGACCACGCTGTCGATGCGGTTCGGGGCCACACCGGAACCGGTGCAAGCGCCACCGGAAGTGGTGTTGGATGAGGTCACATACGGATACGTGCCATGATCGATGTCGAGGAAAGTTCCCTGAGCGCCTTCGAAAAGCATGTTCGATCCCCGGCTCATCTCCTGATGGAGCATCACCACGGTATTCGTCACGAACGGCTTCAGGCGGGCGGCCGCCTTCACATAATCCGCCAGCACCTTCTTGTAGGACAGCGGCTTCACCCCATGTGCCTTCAAGATCAGATTATTCTCTTTGAGACGGATCTTGAGCTTCGCCGCAAAACGCTCCGTATCGATCAGCTCATGCATGCGGATGCCGACCCGGGCGGCCTTGTCACCATACGTCGGTCCAATGCCCCGCTTGGTCGTGCCGATCTTCTTCTTGCCCTTGCCCGTCTCCCGCAAAGCGTCCAGCTCGCGATGATACGGCAACACGATATGCGCTGTCTCGCTGATGAAGAGCTTGCCCTTCACGCTGATGCCGAGCTTTTCCAGACCGTCCAGTTCACCGACGAGGCTCACCGGGTCCAGCACCACACCGTTGCCGATGACGCATTTCTTCTTGCTGCGCAGGATGCCGGAAGGCACCAGGTGCAGCACATACTTCTTGGGCCCCACATAGACAGTGTGGCCGGCGTTATTGCCGCCCTGTGAGCGGACCACCACCTCCACGTTCTCCGTCAACACGTCGATGATTTTGCCTTTGCCTTCATCGCCCCACTGGGCACCCACCAAGATTGTATTGGCCATATCGGTCGTCTCTAATTCTCTATATGTCTGAACAGTAAAAAGCCCCGCCGTTGTAAAACGCGGGGCTACGCTCGGTATTTACGTAGAGAAACTAAGAAGCGTCCCTAGGAGTGTCAATGCCCGAATCCACCGGCTTTTACTTCCCTTCACGCTCGGCTTTGGCCAAGGCAGCCTGCTCCCTCAGCTCACGCCGGTGCCAGATATACGCCACGAGGATGCTCGCCTCATATAGCACATAGAGCGGCGCCGCCATCAGGATCATGGTGAATGGATCGCCCGTCGGCGTGACCAGCGCGGAGATGATCAACAAGATCACCACCATGTAGGACCTGAAACTCGCCATGCGCTGGTAGCTCAACAAGCCGATCTTCACCAGCGTCAGCAACAGCACCGGCAGCTCAAAGCTTACGCCCATGCCGATCAGGAATTTGCACATGAAGCTGATGTACTCCCCGGCCCGCCACTGCTCCGTGGCAAAGCCCATCCACTCCGCGATCTCCGCCGTCGCAAACAGCGTCACCTTCATCAGCAGGAAATAGCAAAAGGCCACGCCAAACATGAACAATCCGGCTCCCACCACCACGCCTTGGACCAGCCAATCCCGCTCCTTCTTCTTCAAGGCCGGGAAAACAAACTGCCCCACGAACAGCAGGATAAAAGGTGATGCCAGCCCCACGCCACCATACAGACAGATATCCATCATCACCCCAAAAACTTCACCTGGCCCCAAGATCGTCACCTTCACGTTCCGATGCTGGCCCTCTGGCGGATGCGGATTGTGCTTGAGCCCCAGCACCAGGTTTGTCCCGACCATCTGGGGCACCAGATCAAAGCCAACCACTTTGTTGGTACCGATGGGAATGGGGGCAAAAAAATCATTCGTCGTCACCGGCAGCCAAATCTCATTCGTGCCCAGCGTCAACACCACCATGGGGTCTGGCTTGCCCACTGTGATCTCGTTGGCCAGCTTCAACGGATAGAGCAGCACGCTCACGATCAGATTGCTGGCCACGAGACAGACCACGATACAGACCAGCACGGCCGCCACGCACTTGATGAGCATCCAGCGCAGGTCTTCCAGGTGATCGATGAATCCCTTAATCGGCCCGCCACCTTCTTCCTCCGGATCATGTTCCTCGGAGGGACTGTCGCCTGAGCCCGAACCGGTGCTGCTTGGCGGCACCCATCCCCCACCGCCCCCACTCCCATGATCATCTTGCTGATAATGGTAAGGGTCATTGTGGTGATCATCATGGTGCGGGTCCTGATGATGATAATCGTCATGATGGTAGTCATCATGATCGTGGTGGTAATCCGTCGTCTCCTGATGATACGGATTGTCGTCGTCGAAACTGTGCCCGGACGTTTCCTGCCCGTCCGTCCCCTCCGTGGTCGTTACCGGCTTCTCGTCCGTCGCCGGCTCATCGGCAAGCAAGCGCCCTTCCTCATCCGTCGGACAAGGTTTGGTCTCACTGGGGGTGGAAGGCACAGGCGCAGAACCCTCCGTGCGCGCGACCGTGTCGCTCGCCGGTTGGATCTGTATGCCGGAAGTCTTGGGTATGCCGGATGGTTCTGCAGGTGCGGCAGCGGGCTTTACTTCGCGGGTAAAAAGCTCCGTTTGCCCGTCACTTGGCGTAGAGGAAGCGTCCGAAACGGGCTTGGCCGTTTTTCCGGTCTTTTCTGCGCTGTGTTCGGGCCGAGACTCTGGCGAGGGTGCCCCGGTGGGCTCGTTTGCCATGGCTCAGTCCTGCAAACCGGTCGTTTAAGACTTGGCCGATTTTTCAGCCGTTTCTTCCTGCGCCACCTTGCGCGGCTCAGCAGGAGGACGGGGGGCAGGCGGCTTGGGCGGCTCTTCCAAGGAACGATGCATCTCGTCCTGAAGATCGTTGGACGCCTTCTTGAATTCTTTGATGCCTTGACCTAGGCCCTTGGCCAGTTCAGGAATCTTCTTCGCGCCGAATAACACCAGCACGATGACGAGGATGCCGAGAACTTCCGGCATACCCAGACCTAAAGCCAAAAACGGTATATTCATAAACAACCTTATTTGTCGCTAACCGAGCGTTTCAACTCATCTTGCGCTTCGCTCGTAGCATTCTTAAATTCCTTGATGCCCTGCCCCAAGCCTTTGGCCAGTTCAGGGATTTTCTTGGCGCCGAACAGGACCAGCACCACCACTAGGATGCCGAGAATCTCCGGCATGCCCAATCCAAACGCCAAAAAAGGAATATTCATATGCTTATACTACGCCACATCTTCACACTGTTCAATGTATCAGACGGACGTTGTAGCCGTAGGTTACGTTCAATCTTTTTACTGTAACCTACTGTTTCGGCGTTAACAGGATAAATTCACCCCGCCGATTCTTCGCCCACGCGCTCTCGTTGGAGCCGATTTCAGCCGGTTTATCCTCGCCGTAGCTGATGGTATGCACGCGCTCCGGCTGGATGCCCAGATTGACCAAGTATTCGCGAACCGCCAAAGCACGACGCTCACCGAGCGCGCGGTTGTATTCTTCCGTGCCCCGCTCATCGCAGTGACCTTCGATCTCCACCATGCAAGCTGGCGTGCCCTTCATGTAAGCGGCAACCTCTTCCACCCGAACACGTTCAGCCGCCCGCACCGACGAGCGGTCAAAGTCGAAATAGACGGTGTTCGCTTTGAAAAACTCGCGGTTCTCGTTATAATTAGACCGATCATAATCCCCGGTCACAGGAATCGAACCATCAGGATTTGCGGCGATCGGAGTGCCTTGCGGCAAAACATAGTCCCCATTTTTTGTGTTACCAGGCAACGTGCCGCTGTCGCCCGGACTCGCCACTGGCGGCTGCTGCCCCTTGTCCACAATCGCTTTACCATCATACGCATTGCCATTGATCGGCGTGATCGTCTTGGGTTTCCGTTTGCAACCCGCCCCGCCCATGACCAACGACGCCATCAGCACGACCCACAGTGAAAGCTTAAAAAGTCTCATAATTCGTTTAATTGTAGGGGATTGCGTTACCGAGCCCAGACAGGCTGAGAGCTGCTACCCGCAGTATGTTTAATATCCTTTACACGTTTGGTTGGCACGTCAAGCAAAGACAGGACGCGCCGCCCGCCGACACGACGGGCAAATATCACCGTCCGCGAGTTCGGAGCCCATGAGGGATCCTCTCCCGTGGTCAGGACCGTAGCGCTGCCTCCCGTTGCTGGAACCGTGCAAATGTTGAAGTCTCCCATCAGGGCCGTGAACACGATGGTCTTGCCATCGGGCGACCAGTCTGGCTCCGTGGCATTGCTCACCCCGGCCGTGCTGATCCGGCGGGTGGCCCCACCCGTGGCTGGCACCGTGTAAAGCGCCGCCCGACCTGAAGAACGGGACACGAAACAGATGGTATTCCCGTCCGGCGACCAGCACGGCGAGGATTCATCCTCCCGCGTCTTCGTCAATTGGATCAGGTTGCTCCCGTCCGCATTGGAGACATACACATCCGGGCTGCCGTTCTTGCTCAGGACCATCGCGATCTTCGAGCCATCAGGCGAAAGCGCCACACTCGTGTTCAACCCCGGATAGCCCGCCGCGATCTTGCGCTCACCCGTGGAGAGGTTGTGCGAGAAAATCTTCGGCGTGCCCAATTTGTAAGAGGTGTAGAACACCGCATTCCGCGCATTCACCCACGCCGGCGCGGCTACCAGTGAATTATCCGCCGTCAAGGGCACCGCATTGTAGCCATCATAATCCGCCACATAGATCTCGCTGTAACCCTGGCGCATCTCGCCTTTGTAAGCGATGCGCGTCTGCGCGATGCCCTTGGAGCCGCGCAAAAGTTGTATCACCTCATCAGCAAAAGCATGCGCCAGTCGCCGGGGATCTTCCCCCGCATAACGCTTGCCCAACATCTGCTGCTTGCTGGCCACATGGATGAGGCGCCCTTCGAGTCCGCCATTCTGCGCCACCTTCACTTCATACTTGGCCTCGCTCAGCGAAACGATCTCACAACCCATCACTTCAAGATCAAACTTCAAAGCCGCGCCACCTTCACCCGAGGCTCCCGTCAGCGCTATGGGGATCAGCTTCATCCAGTTGATATCCGCTTCGCGCTCGATGTTGATCACTGTCCCCTGCGCCCGCACGTTCTCTGCACGGCCCAAAGCCAAAACACCCAACACCACTGCCAAAATGATTCGATTCAGTCTCATGAGCTTTATCCTGCCCCTCTTCGGGATTTCACGTTAAAATTGATGATGAAGGTCCGGCTGCTGTCCTTCGCGTCCTTCGGGAACGCGTAACCGATGTTTCTCACGCTATCCAAGGCCCGCTGCACCGTCCGGTCCAAAGTCGCATCACCCGAGCCTCTGAGTATTTTGCCAAGGGCATCACCATTGCGCTGCACCACGATCTCCACCTTCACGATGCCGTCATCCGACTTCACCGCATCCGTCACGATCCAGTGCCGGTCGTAAATCTCCTTAACCCACTGCGCGTAATTCACCAGCGTAGGCCCTGTCCCACCCCAACCACCGGAACCAACCCCCAGACTGGCCACATCCACCGTTGTGCCCGTGGACAAGCTGCTACCCAGCCGGTCTAGATTTTTCAGAGCCGTGTCGATTTTCTGGCGCTGCCGCTCAAGGTCCCGCTTGGCACGTTCATCCGCCTTGCGCTGGTCCTCTTTTTGCCGTTCACGCGAAGTGTCTTTCGCCACCACCACCGGGTCCAGATTCACTTTGATCTTGGGTTTCTCCGGCGCAGGTTTCGGCTTCTCCACGACTTTCGTCGGCGTCGGCTTAGGCTTAGTGACCGGCTTGACCTTCTCCAATTCCTTCGGCTTCGGTACTGGCGGTGGCTCGGCGACTTTTACTGGCTCAACCACCACCGGACGCGGCGGTTCAGGCGCGGGTGTCGGCGGAGCTGGTGTTGGCTCAGGCTCACGCTGAGGCTGTGCTGGTGCAGCAGGAGCCGGTGCGGATACCGCAGGCTGCGGCGAGCCCCCACCCATCTTCGTCATGCCGTCGGTAAGCTCCGCCGGCAACGTGATCATCTGCAACGGCACCGGCGGCGGCAATATCTCCGGCGCATCCGGCTTGATGAACGCCGCACCGAACAGCATCGCGAGCACCAGCGCGCAATGCGTCAGCAGGGATCCCATCAAACATTTCTTTTGCAACCGTTCCATCGCTTATCGCTTCTTTTCCGGCCGCGGATCAGTCCGCAGCGAGACCCGCGTGATATTGTTCTTTTCGCAGCGGTTCAAGATGGCCGCCACTAATCCGTAAGGGCCGTTTTCATCCGCGCGAATATAAACCACCATGTTCTGGTTGGCGCGACTTTTCGCCACCAAATATTGCTCGATCTGATCCAGCCCCATTTTATAGCCGTTCAGCATGTAGATGCCCTCAGGACTAACCTCAACCGTCATCACATCTTTGGCATCGATCTTCCCGTCCGCCCGCCCCGCCGTCGGCAGATTCAGGCTGATGCCCTGCTCCAACATCGGCGTGGTGATGATGAAGATGATCAACAGCGTGAACGCGAGATCCAACAGCGGTGTGATGTTGATCTCACTCAACGTCACGAGCTGATTTCGTTGGGATATGCGTCGCATGTTCTTCGCCTCAAACTACTATAATCACCGTCCATCAGACGGAAACACCGCCTTTTTACTCCGCTCCACTGCTGTTATTCTTCGTCGTCCTTAAGATATTCCGTCTCCATCTTGGAGACCAGTTCCTGCGCAAAATTATCCAGCTCCACGGTACCCACCCGCACGGAATGCACCAGCCAGTTGTAACCGAACATGGAGGGGATCGCGACCAGCAGACCAGCCACCGTCGTCGCCATCGCCGCCGCCACACCTGGTGCCATCGTGGCCAGGTCCGCCCGGCCACCCGCTGCCACGGCCGTAGCCACATCACTGAAAGAACTCATCACACCCCAAACCGTACCCAACAAGCCCAAGAACGGACCACCGCTCACCGCCAGTGATAACACGATCAAGCCCGCCTCCAGCTTCAAAGCTTCCCGCGCCACCGCCGATTCCAGCGCCCGCTTCACATGCTCGATGGATTTCAGGGAGATACGCGACTTGCGGCCTTCATTCGCCTGACTGCGCAAACGCGCGTCCAACTGCTCGCACCCTTCTTTGTAAACCGTGAACAGCGGACACCCATCCGCCGTGACCCGCCGGTCATACACTTCCAAGATGTGCTTCTGCGCCCGAAACTCCACGTCGAAAAGCTGGTTCAACCGGTTCGCCCGCCGTATCTGCATCGCCTTCGCCGCCATCACCGACCATGCGAACGTCGAGAAGATACCTAGGGCGATGATGATCAATCGCCCCTCAACCGTTGCCGTCTTCCAAATGAACGGCAAATCGTTAATCGCCAAAAACCAAGTAGTCATGTTAACTTTGCTGGAAAAACTGCTTCCAGAATCACTAAAAATTCAGACCGCCCACCACCATTACACCCTCTTACCGACGAATCATGGCCGTGCCTTACTCAATCTATTACGCACTTTGTTGATACCGACGAAGCGATGAACTTGAAGCCGAACATTGTGGAACAGACGCCCTCGCCTGCATACAGACCAGCCAACCCCTGCTGCCAGACTGCAAAAAACCCTATGCCCAAACCAAACCGTCACCACCACCCTTTTTAACGCCCACCCATCGGCCCTTTATCCAGTAATGTCCGCTCTCGCAAATGCTGCTCAATGCCCCGCGCAATCAATCGCTCTGCCGCTTCCGCCGGATTCTTGCCAAACAAACCTGTGGACACTAATTGCTCCAAAAAGTCATGCACGGGCGGCGTCGTCGACACCGTTATCGTTATTGTTTTGACTGAATTGGGCGTGCGCGGCATTACTTTGGCATAAGTATGCCATTCTTTCATTTTGGTCAAGGTGTTAATCGACAAATTTGTGACATTTCTAACAGTCCTTGTACTTCTTCACTTTAGCCGCTTTAATCATCCCCCTTGTCAGCACGAAGTTTACCCCTCATAGCCGGATTTTAACCTTTTAGCCCGGATACCCCACTTGCTACCGTCCGGCCTCGTCTCATGAGTGGTGAAAACGCCAAAAAACCATTACTAAGCCGCTTCCGCTTCCAGGAAGCCGGCCTCGTCTGGGTCATTCTCGTCTTGGGCGCCATTCTCGCCTGGAAAGGCGGCACCGTGAAGCTGCCCGTTTTCGAGATGGGCCCGAATGGCGAGCGTCAGCGTGTCTTCGATGTCGATGCCGAAGGCGAACACACTCCCCGTTTCGAGGAGAAGAACAAATTCCTCAACGCCCAAAACCTCGCGCAACTTGCCAAAGACACCAGCTTCATCGCCATCATGGCCGTTGGCGCGACTTTTATCATCATCGCTGGCGGCATCGATCTCTCCGTCGGCTCCATCTACGCCCTCGCCTCCGTAACCGCCGCGTTGATACTGCGAAGATACGGGGCTGACGGTCCCTATGCTGATGCATCAGTCTGGGTCTCGGTGCCTATCGGCGTCATCACGTGTGTCGGCGTCGCCACTCTCTGTGGTCTGCTCAATGGCGGCATGATCACACTGCTGCGTGTGCATCCATTCATCATCACCCTCGGCACCATGGCCATCTTTCGCGGCATCGCCTTCGTTCTAACGAAAGGCCAGTCCATCGGCGGATTTCCTGAAGGTTTTCGCAATCTTATCCAATGGGGCACGGATGGCGGGCTCAGTCTGACCCCCATGATCGTGATGCTGCTCGTCACCATCATCGGCGCACTTTATCTATCACGCATGGCCGCCGGGCGCCGCATATACGCCATCGGCGGGAATGAACTCGCCAGCCGGTATAGCGGTATCCGCGTAGAGCGCGTGAAGCTCGGCGTGTTTGTCATCTCCGGCCTCACTGCCGGCATCGCTGCCCTGCTCTCCATCGGCTACTACGGCGGTGCCACTTCCGGTGATGGCCAAGGCTACGAATTGAAAGTCATCGCGGCCGCCGTCATTGGTGGCGCCAGTCTCTCCGGCGGTAAAGGCACCGCGCTGGGCGCATTGCTAGGCGCCCTCATCATCCAGATGATTGATAGCGGCATCGTCATCCTCGGCATCGATCAGAACTACAGCCAGATCATCATTGGCGCGGTCGTCATCATCGCCGTCGTGTTGGATCAATTGAACGCCTGGCTCGCGAGAAAACGCTTGGTATCGGCCTCGGAAAAGCGTGCCGCATAGGGAACCTCTGCTTCCCTCGCGCAACACTGCTTATTTTCAACTTAGGACAACAAAGCTAGGCGTCCCTTTTGACAACTTTACACTTTGAACTTCTCCCGCTGAACTTTAACTTCCGGGCCGCGCATGATAGGCCAATTGATCGCTCAGCTCCGGTCCGCCGCCAGCTACCTTGCCAAACGACTCCCCGCTCTGGCGGTCTTTCTTGCTGTCATCATTGGCTTCCAATGGACCGAAGAAGCGTACCGCAGTGAATTCGGTGCTGAACCAGATGAAGCCGCGCATTACGTGACCGGCCTGATGGTGCGCGATTACATCGCTGCCGGTTGCCCGGGCAACCCGCTCAAATTCGCCAACAAATTCTACGAACACTACCCCAAGGTCGCCCTCGGCCACTGGCCTCCGGGTTTCTATGCTGCCCAAGCCGCGTGGACGCTTCCCTTCAGTGCCAGCCGCACCTCCATCCTCGTGTTCATGGCACTACTGACCGCCTTGCTGGCTTGGACCACCTACTTGGTCATCGAGAACCTCCTCGACGTCCGTTGGGCCTGGCTGGGTGGCCTTCTGCTTTTGCTCCTGCCGCAGATCCATCGGTATGGCGGCCTCGTGATGATGGAGATTCCCATGTCGCTGCTGACCTTATGGGGAGCACTGGCCTATGGCCGCTATCTCGGCACCGGTGGCTGGAAAGCCTCCTTGGCTTACGGACTCATCGCCTCTGCTACCATCCTCACAAAATACGCCGGCTTGGCCTTGGCCTTTGTGCCCTTGGTAGGACTCATCGTGTGTAAACGCTGGTCTTGGCTAAAGCGCTTCGCCTTCTGGCTGCCTGCTGGCGCCGTGTTCATCATCTGCACTCCTTGGGTTTTGGCGACGCTCAAACTCGCGAGTGACGGCATGGCCGAACAAAAACCTTCTCTCGGCTTCATCATAGAAGCCGCCGGATATTTCATCGGTAAGATCGAAGCCGCCACCGGCATCGCCCTCCTCGCGTTTGCGCTGGTAGGCATCATCGTGAGTTTCGGTGTGGAACGGGAAAAACGACCGCAATGGGCGGTACTACTCGGTCTCATCATCGGCACCTATCTCCTCTATCTGCTTGTCCCGGCCGGATTGGAAGCACGCCACATGACGCCGGTGCTCGCGCCCGCCATCATCTTCGCTCTGCTGGGAATGCGTAGCTTGGCAACCAATCTGAGCCAGCGAGGCATAAAGCCGACCACGGCTTGCGCACTCACCGTTGCGGTGGGCATAGCCGGCTTTGCGATTGAGACCTTCAAGGTACAACCCAAAGGCTATCGGGGATATCAAGCCGTCGCCGAAACCCTGCGCACCGAAGCACCTGAGCCCCAGACGGTCGTCCTCGTCTCCTCTGATGCCCGCGGTGAAGGCATGTTCGTCTCCGAGGTGACCTTGGACGAAAAACGTCCGGATACCATCGTGAAACGTGCCAGCAAACTGCTGGCCTCCAGCACTTGGAATGGCGGCACCTACGAAGCCAAAGCCAATAGCGCCAGCGAAACGGTCGCGTTATTGACCAAGGAAGGCGTGCAATTTCTCGTCATCGACCGCACTATCCCGGCCCGGTTGAAGGTCCAGCATCACGAATTGCTGGAAAATGCGGTCGCCGTGGCCGGCGCTCAATGGCAACTGGTGGGCAAATTTCCTATCACCCGTGCGGGTGAGATCACCTCTGATGGACTCGAAGTTTACCGGCTCAAATAGGGCTTGATCCATTGGGACCATCTTTACCTAGACTCTGCGCGATTTTGAATACGAAAGAAGCCATCTTGGCCGCCTGCAAGAACGACGAGCTGGAACCCTGCGCCAGCGTCGTGATGCCCGTCTATAACGAGGAAGCCACCGTAGCAGAGGTCATCCGCGTCGTGCTGGAGCAACGCCCGGTCAAAGAACTCGTCATCGTGGATGATTGTTCCAAAGATGGCACTTATGCCGTGCTGCAAAAGCTGGCCGCCGAGAATCCGCGCATCCAGCTTCACCATCACGAGGTCAATCTGGGTAAAGGTGCGGCCCTCCGCACCGCCATCAGCAAGGCCACCTGCCCCATCGTGCTGATCCAAGACGCAGACCTGGAATACGACCCCCACGAGTATTATCTCCTTTTGCGCCCCATCCTGGCCGACCGCGCGGATGTCGTTTACGGCTCACGCTTCCTCGGCTCCGGCTCCCATCGCGTTCTGTATTACTGGCACTCGCTCGGTAACAAGGCACTCACCACCATGTCCAACATGTTCACCAACCTGAACCTGACGGATATGGAGACCTGCTACAAAGTCTTCCGCCGCGAGATCATCCAAGGCATCAAGATTGAGGAAAACCGCTTTGGTTTCGAGCCGGAGATCACCGCTAAGATTGCTGCCAATAAAGAACTTCGCATCTACGAAGTGGCCATCTCCTACTACGGCCGCACCTACGCCGAAGGCAAAAAGATCGGCTGGAAAGATGGGGTCAGCGCCTTGCGCTGCATCCTTAAATACAATCTCTTCCGCTAAATCATGTCGAGCCGCCCCAATGAGTTCGCGCTGACGAACAACTTCGAGTTCGAAGCGCTGAAGCAGGCTGAGAACTACCGCAAGCGCCTCTTGCTTGAATTTGGTCCGCATCTGCAAGGGGACGTCATCGAGGTCGGTGCTGGCATCGGGCAGATCACCACTCAAGTCGCCGCCCTACCAACCGTCAAATCCGTTCTAGCCATCGAGCCGGACCCTGAATTTTGTGAGATGTTTAAGCCTGGCGTGCCCGACATCCCGCTCATCCGCGGCACGGTAAGCGCCCTGAGCGGCGATTCCGCATGGAACGCCATCGTCAGCATCAACGTGCTCGAGCACATCAAAGAAGACGCTGAAGAACTGGCCCGCTACGCGCGACTGCTAAGTAAACGTAAGGGACGCCTCTGCCTCTTTGTCCCAGCGCGGCCGGAGATCTACGCGCCGATCGACAAAGATTTCGGTCACTTCCGGCGGTATCTGAAACCGGAACTTAAACAGAAATTAGATGATGCCGGTTTCAACATCGTGCGCCTGCAATACTTCAATGTCACCGGATACTTCGCCTGGTGGTTGAATTTCTGTGTGCTGAAAAAGCGTAAGTTCGAAGTGGGCTCCGTCCGCCTGTTTGACCGCGTCATCTTTCCGGTCACCAGCACCGTGGAAAGCTGGCTGCCTGCTCCTCCTTTCGGTCAAAGTTTGCTCGTGGTAGCCGAGGCAAAATAACGGCCCTACGCAGCAAACTATCTGCTCTTCGCCCGCTCAATCGTTTGCGCCAGATAGCTCTCAAACTTGTCCGTCACCGAGCTCCAGCTGAATTTCTCGCAAACCAACTTCCGCGCATTACCACCGATTCGTGCCCGCTCCGCCGGTGATTTCAACAACTCAATCACCGCCTCCGCAAAGGCATTCGGTTCATCCTCCAACCGGATATCTTCCTTATCCGTGATATCCAATCCTTCTGCTCCCACTCGCGTGGAAACCACCGGCAACGCCATCGCGAGCGCTTCGTAGACCTTGATACGTGTTCCCCCGCCTGCCCGCAAGGGCACCACCATCACCGAAGCATCATTCAGATGCGGCCGCACATCCGGCACCGTGCCGGTGATGATGATTGATGGGTCCGCCTTCGCCAAGGCCTGCACCTTCTCCGGCGGCTTGCGTCCCACGATGACAAACGTCGCCTGCGGGTCTGCCGCCTTGATCCGCGGCCAGATGGCTTCGTTGAAATACAGCACACAGTCGATATTCGGCTGCCAATCCATGGACCCGAGAAACACGATCTTGCCCGGCTTGGCTGGTTCCTTCGATGGCTGAAAAAACTCCACATCCACTCCCGTCGGCACACTACCCAAAACATTCCCCAGCCCGTAGTCTTTCCGCATCAGCTCACAGTCATTGTCAGAGACCCCCACCACGGCATCAAACTTCGAGCAGAACTCCCGCTCCACCGTCCGCAGGCGCTGCCACTGGCTGTTCAGATACCACTTCTTCAGTCCCGAGGCGTTCGCCGCCATGCGCTCCCAGATGAGTGCCTCGACATTATGCTGAAACAAAAGGCACGGCGTCTCGGGCCGGAAACCTCCGTGAAACACACTCGGTGCCGGCGTCAAAAAATCGCAGATCAACACATCCATCCCCTGCTCTCCATCGAGCTTCGCGATAATCTGTTCCCAGGCACTGGAGCGATACTTGTCGATCACATATGGATTACGGCTCAGGAGAAAATTACCAAACAATTCACCCGCAAACTTCGGCGAGTTCTTCGGCGTCTCCCGCCAGTCGATCCATGTCTGCTGACTGGAGTATTCACCCGCCTCCGCCGTATGCTGGCGGGCCGTCGGATCAAGCGCCACATAGTGTACCGGATGCCGACGGTTCAACTCCTTCAGCATCTGATAGGTACGGATTTTCCCCCCGGTCTCCACCGGGTGCAGTGGCCCGCTCTTCAACCAAACGATCCGCCATGGTCTTTTGTCGCTCATGAACCCGCACAGGTTGGCGGGCGACTGGCCGCCTGACAAGCCAGTGCTCAGATAAATGGTGCGCACACAGACTTGCCCCGCCTCCGCATTCCCGCCAAAGTCCCCGCGTCAAAGTTGTCTCGGACTGTGCTCAGGCCGGCGCTTTGCGTTCAATCAAGCGATTTGGCCAAGCAGGCTGGTGCCGTCAGCGGTTCCGCCTTTTAACAAAGAAGAAACGGTGAAAGTAAGCGTATTTGGATTGGGTTATGTGGGCGCGGTGATCACCGCATGTTTTTCCCGGCAAGGGCACACCATCATCGGTGTCGATACGGACGCCTTTAAGGTGAACCAGATCAATGCCGGCAAATCTCCCATCATTGAACCCGAGCTGGAATCCATGCTGGCGGAAGGGGTGCAAGCTGGCCGCGTGAGCGCCACCTCTGATTTCAAGTCAGCCGTGCTCGCTAGCGACATCTCCATGATCTGTGTGGGCACTCCCTCTCAAGCGGATGGCAGCATCGACCTGACCTACATCCGCCGGGTCTGCGAAAATATCGGCGAAATTCTCCGCGACAAGCCCTCGCGCCACATCGTTGTCATCCGCTCCACAATGCTGCCCGGCTCCATCGAGGGCACGGTCATTCCCGCTTTGGAGAAGACCTCCGGCAAGCAAAACGGTCCTGGATTCGGTGTGGCCATCAACCCCGAATTCCTGCGCGAATCCACCGCCGTCAAAGATTTCTATAACCCTCCCAAAACCGTTATCGGGGCACAGTCTGTGGAAGACTACAACCAGATCGCTGAACTTTACGCCGATATTCCCGGCCCCAAAGTTCATACCGATCTGCGCACCGCCGAAATGGTGAAATACGCCGACAACTGCTTCCACGCTTTGAAGATCGTGTTCGCCAACGAGATCGGCCGCGCCAGCAAAGCTCTCGGCTCCGATGCCGACGAAGTCATGCGCATCTTCTCCTTGGATACGAAACTGAATCTCTCCCCGGTCTATCTCAAGCCGGGATTCTGCTACGGCGGCTCCTGTCTGCCCAAAGACCTGCGCGCCATCACCGCCGCTGGCCGCAGTCAAGGTGTCGACCTGCCACTTCTCTCCAGTATCACTCAAAGCAACGATGCCCACTTTGCCAGTGCTTTCCGTTATTTGATGGATTTGGATGCCGCCCCCATCGCTGTGCTGGGCTTTGCGTTCAAGGCGGGCACAGATGACTTGCGCGAATCCCCCGTCGTCAAACTCATCGAGGAACTCGTCAAAGCAGGAAAACAAGTGCGCTTGTTTGATCGCAATGTCTCTCCTGATCGTCTCATCGGAGCGAATAAACGCTTTGTAGAAGCTCACCTGCCCCACCTCAGCCACCTTATCGTTGGAACCGTGGAAGAATTGACGGCTGGCGCAAAGGTGATCGTGATCGGCAATGGAAACGAAGAGGCCCGTCACTTGCTGCCATCTTTAGCATCTAACATTCTGGTGGTGGACCTGACTTCAGGTGGCTTGAAGACCGTCACTGCGGCTCAAGTCTGGCGTCCCTGCGCCTGATCGCCCTGCCAACGGTGCATCGGCTCAACGGGCGCTGGCCGTTTCCGTTTCGTGATCAGCGACAATAGCTTCCCCCGAACGGCGGGTATGGTAATGCGGCGCTTGCTCACGCGCTTTCTGCCCCAGCCCGCCAGTGAGAATGGTCCGCACCGTATCCAACAGGATGAAAAGATCCAGCAACAAGCTCATGTGCTTCATGTAGTACAAGTCGTACTCGAGCTTCTTGCGCGTATCTTCTATATTCGCACCGTAAGGATATTTGACTTGTGCCCAGCCGGTGATGCCCGGTTGGATCATGAGCCGTTCCTGGAAATACGGGATGCGCTCGGCCAGTTTATCTACAAATTCCGGTCGCTCGGGCCGTGGCCCCACGAGCGACATATGGCCAGTGAGCACGTTCAGCAACTGCGGGATCTCATCGATCCGGTATTTGCGTAAGAAACCGCCCACCGGCGTGACTCGCGGATCTTTATCCTGAGCCCACTGGGCACCCGCTTTCTCGGCATCCACCCGCATCGTGCGAAGTTTGAGCATCGCAAACTTCTGTCCAAATCGTCCTGACCGTATCTGCCGGTAAAAAATCGGTCCCTTGCTGGTCAACCTTACCAAATTCATCCCGATGACGAACGGCACCGAGAGCGCGACCAGCACCAGCAGTGAAAATACGATGTCGAACGCCCGCTTCATCTTGCGGATGTAGGTCAGTCGCGGAGAACCGCTTGCCGCCAGCAGCCAGGTTGGCGAGACCAACCCCAGCGGGATGAACTGGTAAAACTCCTCACACAGACTGATCAAAGGCATCACCAACACCCCCGAATATCGAAGTTCGGAAAACAGGCGGAAATTTCCTGCTTCAGTGATGCAACTCTCGGCGCAAACGACTCGGGCCACTTCTTCCCGACGGGCGATTTCCGGCAAATCTTTGATTTTCCCTAAAACCTTTAATCCTTCGCCGGGATGATATTCCTCTGTAGCCACTACCCCAACCAACTCAAGTCCCGGCTCCCAAAGCCTGCGGTTCAACATCAGCTCATGCTCATCATCAGAGCAGGTCAGGATGACCAACATTCTTTCCCGAAACCTCTCCTCACGATGCCGCAATGCAGTGTAGTTACCCGCCAGACCGATGATGGCAAAGACCGCTCCCAAAGCCATGGCACCACGACCGAAACTCTCCACCTGAAAAAGGTAGAAGAAACCCAAAATCAACAAAGCCGAAAGTCCCACCGCACCACACACCGCCAAAAAACGGTTAATCGCATTGCGCGGGATGCCATTGAAAGAGTAGAAGCCAAAGATATAGGCCACACAAGAATAGAAGACCGCTCCGATCGAGATCCCCACCCAATGATCTGCAAAAGCCAACCACCAATCCTCTTGGAAACGGATGACAAACCCGGCAAAAAAAGCAGCTATGAAAATAGCTGCATCCACAACAAAGCGTTGTGACACACGGCCAAAGTGCCGACCTTCAATACCATTCGCGACCATATTTCAAATAAAACTACCGACCAATAGACCCTACGCTTTAGCAAATATTGGACAAGCAAAATTCACGCCAGCCAAACTATTGAGAAAGACCTACAAGAGAACAACTTACAAAACAATCTCTCCCCGACACGATTCCCTCCCAAGTAGAGCTGCAAACTAAGCCGCTATTGGTCAAAAGCAACTACTTCCATTTGGCTCATGCCTGACTGCTACAAACCTTGGACGTAGGTTGTAATTGCCTTTTGCAGGGGAAAAGTGTAATTTCCAAAGTAA
>JAURFH010000418.1 GCA_030834415.1 Verrucomicrobiota bacterium
CTTTTCAAGGTCAAAGCTGTTGCTGTAGTAGACCATCGTGTGCGCGGCCGTGAGGGTCAGGCCGTAGCCGCCCGTGCTCGGGTTGCCCACGAAGAATCGCAGCTCGCTGTCCATGTTTTGGAAGTCGTCAACGATGCGCTGGCGCTCCTCTGACACCGTGTCCCCGTAGTAGGTGGCCACGCTGTTCATGCCGTACTCTTTGGCTAAGGCCAGCTTGATGGCCTCGATGTCGTGCCGGTAGTTGGCCCAGATGATGAGCTTGCCATCTGTTTCCTCTACGACAGCCAGCAGCTCTTCCAGGCGCTTGTTGGGCAGCTCAATGACCGTGCCGTCGTCCAGCTTGGCATGGCCACACACGATTTGATGCAGGCGCATGAGCTGTGTCAGAGCGTTGACCGTGCTGATCAGGCCGCCGTCGATCTGCGCCATAGCGTAGGCCTTCATCTCGTTGTAGGCCTTGACTTGCTCGGGCGTCAGGTCCACTTCGCGCTTGACATAGAGCTTGTCTGGCAGGTCCAGGCACTCCTCCTTCTTCACGCGAAACGCGAAGCGATCGAGCTTTTCCTTGAGCTCGTCCAGGCGCCGGTAGCCGACGACCTGCTTGAAGCTGTGGGTGTTGAGCTGGCGCTCCACGGTGACGCAGTAGCGGGCCTGGAAGACGTAGAAGCTGCTCACAT
>JAURFH010000419.1 GCA_030834415.1 Verrucomicrobiota bacterium
AGTCAGCAGCAGATACTTTATCCCCGATTACTGTGGTCATGTTCTCGCATCCACAGCACTGAGTTTTGTTCGAGCTGATCCATTCTAGATTGCACATTTTGCATCTGACAGATAACATAATCTAACCTCTTTTTAATATCTTCCAAATCTAATTGGATAGATTTTTTTAATTTCATGGGAAATACTGGATTCGAACCAGTGACTTATTGCTTGTAAGGCAACCACTCTACCGCTGAGTTAATCTCCCTGGCGACTCAGGAGGGACTTGAACCCCCGACCAACTGCTTAGAAGGCAGATGCTCTATCCAACTGAGCTACTGAGTCACGAAAACATAAAAGTGTAATTAACTCTTCGATTTCCAGAACCATGTTTCATTGAAACTTTATTGGTTTCATGGAAGTATTTAGAGTTAAATATAAGAAGACGATTACACGCATAAGGAATAATCGTCTTCTTAGAGTTAGTGTACTCTAGATATTTCCTAATCAACTTGACATCCGTATTATACTCGCGCCAGGTCCATGTCGGAGGCGGTTTAATATCATAAAGAATTAAACCGTTTTTCTCTGGATCTTCTACAGAAGAATCTGGAGTGACCCAGAGATTCACATTATAGCATGCTGGATCAGCATGCGGGGTAACGCCGTTGGCGTTGTTGTCGTAAACGAATG
>JAURFH010000420.1 GCA_030834415.1 Verrucomicrobiota bacterium
TTTGGTGATAAAGCAGCGGGAGGGAATGTCAACGCGGGAGTTTTAATGGACTGTCTGAGGCGGGAGAAACAAAGGCATTTTGATGACGCAATCGTTTCTTCCGTCGCTACGCGACGGGGTCGCTTTTTCCTGTTTCAGCGGCTTGCAAAGCCGCTGCTATGAATCTGTCGTTCCGGACGGCACGGGGATTGGCTGGCACACCCTTCCGGGTGCTTGTCCTTTTGTTCTTTTGACCGGTGGTGTCGCTCGTGCCTCGCGAAGCCGACCGGCTGGTATCCCTCCGGGATGGTGGGGATGAGGTTTTGGGTGGTGGAAAATATTTTTGAATTTTTTTCCGGTATGACAGCGGATGTCATACTTGGGCGATTAGAGTGGGGGCATGAAAGGTGATTGTTGAATGAAGAAATCGAAGTTCGGTCTTAGAGAGGAGAAATTGGGGCAGAGGGCCAAGATTTTATAAATTTTGTCTCCATGGAGCGCACTGAACACACCGAAGGCTAACAGATGTTCCGGGAATCTGGCAGGGTGGGGCATGAAAAAGAACATTTTGTGTGAATGTATTGGAACGTAGTGGAACGCAAGGCTAACGGAGTTGGTGGTTTTATGGGAGAGTGAGGGCAGATGAAAGACACAAGAAACATCGAACAACGAGAGGGGAAAGGCTCATGGTTT
>JAURFH010000421.1 GCA_030834415.1 Verrucomicrobiota bacterium
CTAAAGACTTTTCAGACTTTTGGTAAAGGTTGGCTAAAAAGAAATAAAGAAACGCGTGACTTTGCGCTTGGTATGGTATAAAAAGATATCAGACTTAATGCGGAGTTATCAGATTGGATCAAATTTATTTTGCTGAAGCCGTTTTTCGGATAATACGAGACCGGCGACAAGCGGTTCAAGACTTGTTAATTTATGACAATGTTAAGAACATGGAGCAGTATCGTGAGCTTATGGGCAATCTAGCTGCATTAAATCACGTGGAACAGGAACTCAAGGGCCTGCTAGAAAAACAGGAGCAAAGCAATGACTAAAGCGCAAAAACTTGATTTAAAGGGTGTCTCTGAGGGTGTCGCAAACCTCGCCGAAGCATACGTAGATGTGACGGATAAGGCACTTAACCCCGATGCTATCGGGGGAACTCTTTTAGAAAGAATGCCAGACCCGACGGGTTGGCGTTTGTTAATTCTACCTTACCGTGGAAAGGGTAAAACTGAGGGCGGCGTATATTTGCCAAACAAGGTGGTAGAAGAACAGACTGTATCTACACAGGTGGGTTATGTCCTCAAAGTAGGGCCGCTAGCCTACAATGACCCGGAAAAGTTTCCTTCTGGGCCGTGGTGTGAGCAGGGTAATTGGGTAATGTTTGCCCGTTATGCTGGTTCTAGGTTCAAA
>JAURFH010000422.1 GCA_030834415.1 Verrucomicrobiota bacterium
AAGGTTAAAAGCATGGGTGGCTTTACCTCTCCAAGGAATCATACGTAAAAGATGCTGCAGAGGGGGCGAAAAGTCGAATCTGTTTTGGGGAGGGATTAACCGCAAGGAACGCAGAGATCACAAAGAGGGAGGAATGGTGAGAAGCATGTGCATTAAGTGATGTGCGATTCAAACAGGGATTCTTGCGTCGCGATGCGACGCGGATGTTTGAGCGGATTTACCACGGGTTAAAACCCGTGGCTAAGAATCTGGCCTCGCTCACGCGAGGGAGGGCAGGTGGTGATCAGGGTGCTGCCCTAGTTTGGGGAGTGTGGATTGGCGGGGAAAGGGCAGCCGGGACGGTCCCCGACCTAATGGTGCGGGGGTGGAGGCCTGCGCTACGGGGTATGCATGTGCGGCCTTGCTCCTTGGGATTGGCAGTGGAAATCGATTTTCTTTTGGGGAGATTTTTTGTTCACCGGCTGTGTTGTTCTTTAAGTGGTTAATTTGGAGTTGGTTAAGTCTTAAAAAGAAAGTTATTCACATTATTCACATGGACAGCGGATGTCCTAGGTCCCCCTCTATGATGGTGTGTATGAAGATCGAAATAGGAGGTCAGAATGAGGGGTGTCGCCGGAAGCAACGGGAGGCACAGACGGCTAGGTTCAGCGCGTCGCGCGAGCCGGCTCA
>JAURFH010000423.1 GCA_030834415.1 Verrucomicrobiota bacterium
AGTGGAAGAAGCCCTTTGACCTTAATACATTAACCCTCGGCTCTTTAGAGTAATAAAACTCTAAGATCATCTGTAGGGCTATGGCTGCATCAGGGTCATGGTTTCCTCTAGCAATGACAACCTGTACGTTCTTGAACTTTGTCAGCATTGTGTCTATAGAGTAGACCAATGTCTCAGCCGCGATACGCATGAACTTCTCGTATCTTGTATCCACATCCAGAGGCGTTCCCTTGCCCGTAGTGGCATTTGAATTATTGGCATGAACAAAGTCACCAACATTCACTAAAAGCCCTGTATCGGCTTCTGGAGCCACAGAAACTAGGTCTGATATGGCTACACAGATTTCTTCCTTTGCTATTCGCGAATCAAAAGACCTATCCCTAGTCTCAGATCCATCTGCCCTCATGCCTATATGAGCATCTCCGATAAAGATGGCTGGCATGATGTCTTTATTAAGTTTCTTGTTCTCTGCCTTTTTTGGCTTTACTGGATCTACCTGTGGTAATAGACCTTCAATAAAATCAAAAAAAGCCCTTCTTTGATCTTCAATCTCTGCCTTTGTTTTAATCCAGACAGGATTGCCTTCGTCATCTTTTGTATATGTAGACTTGCCAACAACGACCTGTCCTGGGTCTACAAACCTTGTTGCGTCAAATGTTTCTGTAT
>JAURFH010000424.1 GCA_030834415.1 Verrucomicrobiota bacterium
GACCTGATCTTTTAATCCGACGGCTGTGCCGTGTTTTTCTTGCGCCGCTGAAACTGGTTTGTTTGATCCCGTTTTTGCCATGAGCCAAGCGTACGCTCGGGGGCGGTGCTTGAATAAACGCAAGTCGACCTGACTGCCCGCAAATCGCTTGTGTAGATTGACAGACGTATGTTGACTGTTGAATTCACAATCGAACCGTTCGTCGAGGGCGACCCAGGTCCGCATGTCACTGCTGCGGTTGCGGCAGTCGAAGCGCATGGCATAGCGGTTGATTTTGGTCCGTTTGGCTCGCTCTTTAGTGTCGATGCTGAAACTTTGCCTGTTGTTGTCGCTGATCTATTGCGCGTGGCTTATGGCAATGGCGCAACGTTTGTAAATGTTTCTGTTTCGCGATTCGACTCATGAAAGCCACTCGCCACGATTCGATCATCAAAGCAATCGAACCATTGATAACTGCCATCGGCGCAACATTTGTCGAGGCTGAGGCGGTTAAAGCAAGTGATGTGCCAATTGAAATTGACGGTGAAGTTGTTGTTGGTGTTCGTCTACCGGCGCTTCATGGTGCGCTTGAGCGGATGATCGACTCAGTTGAACGCGAACTTGGCGCAAAACTTCCAGATTTGTCACGCACGGCTAAACAACGCGCTATTCGTTTGCTC
>JAURFH010000425.1 GCA_030834415.1 Verrucomicrobiota bacterium
GTGGGAGATTCGATCAGCAGGTATTGCAGCTCACGAATGCTCTGGGTCGGGAGACACGTCACCGCTTTTTGCAGCACCGGCGGCTGGCCGGACTTCACGGCCATCTCTCCCTTCATGCGACTGAGGATGCCCTTCAGCTTCTTGTCCTCCACTACCGGGAAATAGTTATAAGGATGATTCTTGAGCACCTCGGGTATGCCTTCCACGCCAGTGCCCTTGATGACCACCGGTTGGAAATTCGCGATCGAGGAGAGCGGTAATTGCTGCCAGGTATTCAAGTCGCGCGGCGGAACCACGTGCTCGATCTTATGACCATCCTGCTGGAGCAGTTCGTCGTAGAAATTATGATGTGTCAGCCGCCGGCTGATGGCGCCACTGATCAGCGCACCGACCATCAATGCCGGCACAAGGGCAAATTCATGCGTCATTTCGAACGCGATCAGGATACCGGTGACCGGAGCGCGAACCACACCACCAAGCGTCGCGCTCATACCCACTACGGCCAACACCACGACATCCGTCGGCTCCAAAGGAAGCACCATGCCAAAAATACCCGCCAGCACCACACCCGCCATGCCACCGAGAAAGAGTGTTGGAGAAAAGATGCCGCCGCAGCCGCCTAACCCGTAACAGCACACCGTGGCCACCAGCTTGCC
>JAURFH010000426.1 GCA_030834415.1 Verrucomicrobiota bacterium
GCTCTACCAAGAGTCGCTGTGTACATAGACCAAAACCAACAACCAACAACCAATGAGTAAGTCACTAGTATGTGAAATGACGGAGAGCGAATACCGCTCTCTTCCCGCTTTGAATGCTTCCCGCTTCAAGGCGTTCCACCGTTCGCCCTTCCACTTCTTTAACCAGAAGGAGGTCGAAACTACCGAGGCTATGAAGATTGGCACTGCCATCCACACGGCAATGCTTGAGCCTAGCCTGTACCATTCTGAAATCGGCTACTTGCCCGATGTGGATGGACGCACGACTGAAGGCAAGGCCATCAAGAAGGCGTTTGAGGAACATTACGCTGGAAAGACCATCCTCAAGGCGGCTTCCAAGGATGTCGTTGAGCGGGCTTGTACGGCAATCACCTACAGCCCAGAGTGGAGGGAAATCAAGGGAACGCAGGGTATGCGTTATGAGCAGGTGCTTATGTGCGATTTGCACGATGTTGCCTGTAAATCTCGCCTTGACCTGTTGGATGTGGAGAGGGGCATCATCCGAGACATCAAGAGTTGTGACGATGCCAACATCGAGAATTTCAAGTATACGGTAAAGGACAGGCTGTACTGGCTACAGGCGGGCTTCTACACGCTTATGGCAGAGAAGGTGTTTGATAGGAAGTTTAACTT
>JAURFH010000427.1 GCA_030834415.1 Verrucomicrobiota bacterium
ACATTTTCGGCATTGCCCGAGCGGAGCTTGTCGACGACATTCTTCATGTCCCACGGCGCAAGAAACTGACCCTTCTTTACGTTGACTGCTTTGCCTGTGGCTGCTGCGGCCAGTAACAAATCGGTTTGGCGACAAAGAAAAGCCGGAATTTGCAGCACGTCCACGTGTTCTGCTGCCACTGCGGCATCACCACTTTCGTGAATATCGGTGAGCACCGGAACATCAAACTTGGCCCCGACGGCACTCAGCATGCCAAGGCCATCTTCACGTCCGGGCCCACGAAACCCGCCAACCGACGTGCGGTTGGCCTTGTCGTAACTGGCCTTGAATACATACGAAATGCCGAGGCCTGCACAGATTTCTTTCATCTGGCCCGCAACATGCTCGACGAGTGTCGGGGACTCAATCACACACGGCCCCGCAATGAGCACGAGTGGCTGACCGTCACCGCATATGACGCCCTTGCCAAGCTTGGCCAGCATCGGTGCACCTGCAGCTGTCGGCGACATGACTACGACAACCCCGCCTGCACCAGATCATGCATACGCAACATGCCGACAACTTTTCCATCGTCGATCACAGGCAAAACAGTAATCGCTTTTTTGGCATTGCGTTCCATCAATGTGAGCGCTT
>JAURFH010000042.1 GCA_030834415.1 Verrucomicrobiota bacterium
CCCGTCTGGCTCTCCACCGGCACGGGTGGCAATGCTCACCGGCCATCCGTCACCGCCACCATTTACAGCGATGACAAAGGTAAGACTTGGAAAGCGGGCGACATCGCCATCCCCTGCACGGATGAATGGATCAACCCGAATGAGACCGTGGCCATCGAACTGGCCGATGGTAGCGTGATGTTGAATGCACGGAGCGAATCGAAGACTCATCGCCGCCTCATCACTATCAGCAAAAACGGAGCAACTGGATGGAGCACCCCGAAGTTTGACGACGCTTTGCTCGAGCCCATCTGCATGGGGGGCATCATCCGTCTATCCACCGAGAAGAAGGGCGGCAAAAACCGCATCCTCTTCAGCAATCCAGATAACCTTGCCCGAGCGGATGGCAAGGAAGCTCCCGGTAAAGGGCGCGACCGCAAGAATATCTCTGTGAAGCTCAGCTATGACGAGGGTAAGACTTGGACTGTGAACAAGGTGCTGGACCCCGGCTACAGCGGTTACAGCGATCTGGGCGTCTCTAAGAAAGGAACCATCCTTTGCTTCTACGGGCGCGGTGAGAAAACGGATTTCGGCGGTTTTGCCTTCAAGCACCTCACCCTCGCCCGGTTCAATCTGGAATGGGTGACGGATGGCAAAGACTCGTTGAAATGAGAGACGGGTAGTTTCCGTCGTGACATTCCCGGTGCCTGAACGCAGAGTCTGCTTCACGTTTTTTACGAACATGAGCAAGCAAAGTCCGGTATCCCGTTCAGGTCGGTTCGGCAGCGGTCCCGCCGCCGAGGTCGCCAAATTCTCCGAGTCCATCTCCTTTGACTGGCGTCTCTGGCGGCATGACATCATGGGCTCCATCGCCCACGCTACTATGCTGCACAAGATCGGCGTATTGACCAAAGTGGAGCTGGCTTCCATCCAGATGGGTTTGGAGGAGATCGGGCGCGAGATCGATGAAGAACGCTTCGAGTGGAAGGAAGAACTCGAGGACGTCCACATGAATATCGAGGCCGAGCTGACCAAGCGCGTGCCCGCTGGTGCCAAGCTGCATACCTCACGCTCACGTAATGACCAGGTGGCGCTCGATGTCCGCATGTGGCTGCGCGATGAGATCGCGGAGTTATGCCAGGAGATCCGTGGCTTGCAAAAGGCGCTCGTGGAACTTGGCGCAAAGAACAGCGATGTGGTCATCCCCGGCTACACGCACTTGCAACGTGCGCAACCCGTTTACTTTGCCCATCACCTGCTCGCTTATGCCGAGATGTTGGAGCGCGATCACAGCCGGTTGGTGGATTGCTTCCAACGCGTGAACGTCTGCCCGCTCGGCAGCGGCGCGATTGCGGGCTCCACCCTGCCGTTGGATCGCGAACTGGTCGCGAAGCTGCTCGGTTTCGTGGACGCGAATGACAAACCACTCGTAACGCAGAACAGCATGGATGGCGTGAGTGATCGCGATTTCATGGTGGAGTTCTGCTCCACGGCGGCGCTGATCGCCGTGCATCTCTCCCGGCTGTCCGAGGATGTCATCATCTGGTTCAGCAGCGAGTTCGACTACATCAAGATCGCCGACGCTTACACGACCGGTTCTTCGCTGATGCCGCAGAAGAAGAATCCTGACGTGGCGGAATTAACCCGCGGCAAGACAGGCCGCGTCGTCGGCAATCTCATGTCCCTGCTCACGTTGTTGAAAGGTCTGCCCATGACCTACAATCGCGATCTGCAAGAGGACAAAGAACGCCTCTTCGATACGACGGATACCATCCGTGCCTGTGTGCGACTGACCGCCGCCATGATGGCGAACACCACCGTGAACAAGGCCGCCTGCCTCAATGCCGCCAGCGACCCCACGTTGCTGGCCACTGACTTGGCCGATTACTTAGTGAAGAAAGGCATGGCTTTCCGCCAGGCCCACCACGTCGTTGGAGCCGTCGTCGCTTACAGCGAAAAGACCGGCAAACCGCTGGACAAGCTCTCGGTGAAAGAATTCCAAGCCATCGATAAGACCTTCACCAAGGATGTATCCGATGTCTTCGACCTCCAGAAAGCCATGGACCGCCGCGCCCTCACCGGCGCCCCCGGCACCAAAGAAGTGAAGAAGCAACTGGCACGCTGGAAGAAGCTGTTGGCGTGATCGAGGAGCGCTGAGTTCCGACTCGGCATTTCCTCATTCACCTTTAGTCACCTTCACCTCCACCCCGAGGTGCTTGAAGAAAAAATTCCTCAGCGCCTCGTTGGAATTCCCCGTGGACTTCGGTTCCGCGTTGGAGAGAAATATCTCCGCCGTCACGCCTACTTTGTCGCACTGTTCCTTCAACACCGTCACGTGCTTGGGATGATGCAACAGATGCCCGCGATCTTTCGGCTCTCCGCCCTCATTCGAGCAGTAGAGAAACACCGGCGCGTCATCCTTTGACGCCAGTTTGATCATACTGCAATCTGCCATAATCTTGCGTCCCTTCTCCGTCTCCAAGTCCGCCTCTGTCTTGAAATGATAGAACGCCGGTGCCTCTTCGCCACGCGTCCACTCCGGCTTGAACTTGCCGATCTTCTCCTCCCACTCCTTCAAGTCGTAGGTCGCCTGGCCATTCAATGAGCCCGACGCCACCAGTCGCGAGGATTCGCGCAACACCGGGTCCGCATTCTTCGGGTCCGCCAGGTCATCATGAAACGCCAACCACACCGAAGTGCCCGCCCCTGCCGAGCCGCCATACGACGCGATCCGCTTCGGATCGATGTTGAAATCCTTCGCCTTGTAGCGCACGTACTGGATCGCCCGCGCACAGTCGCGCAAGATGTCCTGGATCGGCGCATCCGGCAGAAACCGGTAGCTGATGGACATGTAAGAAACCCCATTCTCCACGCACGCTTTGATCATGTCCGGACTGGCCTTGGACTTGTCGCCAGCGCGAAAGCCACCCCCATGGATGTATACCACCAAGGGCGTCGGAGCACTGGACTTCGCCTGCCAGATATCCAGCACATTGCGCTCATGCGGACCATACTTCACATCGGCAAAAGTCGGTTTAAGCAACTTGCTATTGTCCGCCTTCTTCTCCGTCGCTTCACCCTGACCTTTCAACTTGCGGGCGTAATCACGCGCTTCTGCCTCGCTCAAGATACCGTCCTTGTTCGCATCCGCTGCCGGATACCGCTTCAACAACTGCTGCAAACGGTCCGCTTTCGCGTCTGCTGCGATGCTTACCACCGTGCCGACTGCGACCAATACCGCCATCAATGCCCCACCCAATACCAATCCTTTGAAATGTCTCATAATGCTTTCAGGTAAATCATCGTGCCGCCGTCTTTGCGGTCGTTTCGATCTTCATATCTTTTACAGAAACCGTGCCGAAACTGAAGCCCAACCCCATTTTCGTTTTCTCTTTCGCGATGGCCTCATGCTCGAACGTCTGTTTGAAATCACCGATTGATACCATGCATTTCTTGCCTTCAAATCTCAACTCCGCAGCCACCCAACTGCCCTCCGGCAGTGCAGGCGTTTTCGTTCCCCGCGGTATCAACTCTGCCGCCTTCGCCTCCTTACCCGCTTCCGCTGGCGGCCAGGCCCGCACGGATAACCCATTCGCGCCGTGGACGATGCGGAACACATGCCCCTTGTCATCGTTCAGAGTGAAGACGAACTGCTTGCACTTCTCTGCCTGGTAAGCAAACCGCACCGTCGCATCTTTGAACGACGTGCTATACCACATGATCGGCCCATGATTCTTGTTTTTCTCGTAGAGCTTGTCGTCCTGCGTGCAAGTCGCGATGCCTTTATCCAGCTTCCACTCACCACGATTTGGAGAGAGGTCACGCCCCGTTTTCTTAGGCGCATCGAACTTATCTTCCACCAATGTCTCAGCATGAATAACGGATGCGGTCAACAGCCCCACGGCTGCCGCCAAAATCATTTTCGTATAGATCTGTTTCATCGTGTCCGCTGTTTGATTCTCATTTCACCGCTCCGCCAAAATCCCACGCCGCCGGTTTCGCCTTGCTCCCGGCCACAGGTGCCAGCCGTATCCAATCCACATCGATCGGTCCATTCTGCGCCGGCAGATAAACCCTCATGTGCGCGATGGAGCCACTCACCGGTAATGCCACCGGCACTTCACTCCATGACTCCCCCGCCGCGATCTTGAATGGCACCACTTGGCCTTCTCCGGGAAAAGCCTCCTGATCCGCCGTGCGCCACTGCACTTTCCCCTCTCCACCCGCCGCCGTGCGCAAACGCAGTTTGAGATCCACTGCCCCGTTATACTTCAGCGTAGCCAAGCGCGCTGTCGCGATGAACGGGTTGCGCCCGTCTGCTTCCAAGTGCAGCGCCCCTTCTTTCAGCGAGGTCTTCACAAACTTCGGCACCCATCCTTGCAGCTCATCCCCGCCAGCAGCTTTGCCTGGTGTAGTAGGCCTGCTGGTATAAGCCGGATTCGATTTCGGATACAGCGCCCCCGTGTCTTTCAGAAAGCCATCGATCAGCGCGCTCAATTCTTTCACCTTCTCCGGCATGCTCGTGGCCAGATCGTTCGCCTCGCTGATATCCGTTTTCAATTTATACAATTCATGCGTGCCGGGGTTTCCGAACCAGCGCAAGAGCTTGTAATCTCCGCTCCGCACCCAAACCCCGCCCGCACGATTCGCCCCCGCATGCGGATGATAATTGAAATACGCCGTGCGCTCCAGATCACCTTGCGACTTCAGCACCTTCGAATAGCTCACACCATCGAAAACCTGCTGCGCTGGCTTCTTGATCCCCAGCAGATCAATGATTGTCGGATACAAGTCGATCGGTCCCACGATCGATTCATTGATCGTGCCCGGTTTGATCTTGCCTGCCCAAGCCCACATGAGCGGCACCCGCGTTCCCCCCTCGTAAAGCGTTCCTTTGCCATCGCGCAACGGCGTGTTCATCGTCGGCGGCTGATCTCCCGCCCACTTGCGCCAATCCGCAAGGAACTCGCTCTTGAACTTCTCGGCCTTCTCCGTCTTGGCACTGGAAGGGACATTGCTATGCGTGTTCCCGCCATTGTCCGAATAGAAGATGATGATGGTGTTGTCCGCGATTCCTTGTTTGTCCAGCTCAGCCAAAATGCGTCCAAAACAATCATCCACGCTCTTCAGCATCGAGGCCATGATGGGATTTCCCTGCCGGCCCGTCGGGTCCTTCTTGGCGGCGAAGTATTTCGTGTATTCCACCTTGTGCCCCCACGGCCCATGCACCCCGTAGCACCAGAGATTCAGGAAGAATGGCCCACCTTTGCTGCTTTGGATGAACTTCACCGCCTCCGCGGCCTGCCGGTCCACAATGTATTCCCCTTCCGGCCCGTCCGTGATATTGCCCACACGTTGTCTGCCGGTCGGATTGCCTTCCTGATTCACGCCATAAGGCGAAAAATACTCCCCCGGCGGGCCCGGATCCGGATGGCAATGGAATGTGACATCAAATCCCTGTTGCTCCGGCCAATACGGCTTTGTCAGCCCCACATGCCATTTCCCGATATGCGCCGTGCGATATCCCGCCGCTTTGAGCGTCTCTGCCAACGTGATCTGCGCCGGCTCCAGGTAATTCTTGCTCTCCGGCAATAGCATCGGCTGGTTCGGAGGTGCGGTATCTGGCTGGAATTTATGCCCGGCTGGTTGTGGCGGCTGATGCCCCGAAGCCGTCGTGATCCCATGCCGCGCCGTGTATTGACCGCTCAATATGCTCGCCCGCGTCGGGGAACAAAGCGGTTGCGCATACGCATTCGTGAAACGCATCGCCCGTTTGGCAAAAAGATCAATGTTCGGTGTCTCGTAATACTTGCTCCCGTAAACACCCGAGTCCATCCACCCCATATCATCCGCCAGAAACAGAACGACATTAGGTTGCTTGCTCGCCGCCGCTTGCAGATTGGTCGCTCCCGAAAATAAAACGCCCACCGCAATTACCACGAGCATCCGAACACCAACAAGGTAAGGGCGGCTGGCCTCAGCCGACCGCCGCCGAAGCAACTGCACGAACAAGTTGCCGCAGGTCTCAATGACGCCTATTGTCCGTTCCCCTTTCCCCACCTTTATGTAGCCCTCTTTCATATCCTCCTCACTGTTTCTTTTTCTTCCCCTTCGGCGCCTCGGCGGCTTTCGCCTTCATCATCTCATCCAGTTTGCTGTCCTGTGCATTGAGCCAAGTCTCATAACCTTTCGTCCGACCGGACACATACTTGTAGGTATCAAAGATCGCCCCGTTCCCCAGCGCCCGCGGATCTTGCTCGGCACGAAGGATCGTCATCATGCGCGTCTGCATCTCTTCCTTGATGTAGTTGAAGGCGATGTCATTCGCCAGGTTCCTCACACACTCCGGATCATCCGAGAGCCGATACAACTCGTCCGCCTGACGTTTCCCGAAGCACAGCTCATAATAATATCCACCCAGCATCTTGATGACTTCCTTCGAGGGACTGGGGTCGCAATTGCCGAAATCCGTCTCCGGATTCCCCACCGGCCAACGCTCCGGCTGGAAATTATGCACATAGAGAAACTCCTTCGTCCGGATGGCGCGCACCGGGAAACCCCAATCGTTCGGTCGGCCCAGGTCATGCCGTTCCTTGCCCGCCACCATCACATTACGCTCAGCCTCGATCTGCCCGGATTTATTCGACTTCAAGAGATTCACCAGGCTCTTGCCCGTGATCTGCGGATGTTGTTTCACCCCCGCCAACTCCAAGTAAGTCGGCGCGAAGTCCCGCACATTGACGAAATCATCCACCACACGACCCGGCTTGATTACCTTGCCCCAGCGCATCGCCAACGGCAGATGAAAGCCATCCTCATGGATCTGACCTTTCACGAACGGAAACGGCATGCCGTGATCCGAAGTCACGATGACCAGCGTGTTCTCCAGTTCACCCGCATCCTCCAACGCCTTCAGCGCCCGGCCGATATGCGCATCCGCATACTCTACCTCGATCGCATAATCCGCCAGATCGCCACGCACCACCGCGTTATCCGGGAGATAACTTGGCACTTTCACATCCTCCAGCTTCTTGCCCAGTTTCACGCCCGAGTTCAACTCATAGGCCCGATGCGGCTCTTGGAAACCCATCCAGAAACTGAACGGCTTGCCCTTGGGCTTCTGTGCCAGAAACGCCTCAAAGTTCTTCGAGTAATCATGCTTGCCGATCCCGCTCGCGGGCGTTTCGGACATCTTGTGCAGGTCAAAAGTCGGCCCCGCTGGATTCCGCTTAAATCCCGTGCTCTTGAAATCACCCGGACCCCAGCCCTTGCCCGTCAAACCTACCGTATAACCCGCCGCCTCTAACAGATCAGGATACACTGCGAACTTGGATGGGAAAATCCCGTTATGGCACGAAGCCTCTTCCAACTGCCAGGTATTGCGCCCCGTCAAAATACTCGCCCGGCAGGGACTGCACTTGGGATTTGAGGTGAACGCATTCTTGAACAGCACTCCCTCACGGGCCACTCGGTCAAAGTTCGGCGTCTTCACCCAGTCACAACCATACGCCCCCGCATGTTGCCAGCCCCAATCATCAAAGATGACGAACAGGATATTGGGCCGCGTATCAGCCGCCCGGACCTTGCCCGGAACCATACTCACGGCAAGCAGGACGATCAGGCTGAAGAATTGTTTTAATCTCACGATATTCATGACTTGGCTTCTGAATAAAGACGTCGGGTGCGTCGCAAAGGTTTCGGTGAACCGTCGCAGTATGCCCTGCCTCATCTCCACCGTCAGCAACTTTTCAGACTCTGTTCTCTCTGCTTTCTCCTGTTTCATTCCCTCCTTCATGCCTCCTTTGTAACACGCCATTCGTGCTATCGTTAGCCTTCCATCGGCTCTATCGGCTCCATCGGCACAAAATTCATCCTTTTTCATGCCTCCATCCTGCCTGAAGCAGCCTTTTCCCGCTAACCTTGCGTTCCACTACGTTCCAATGCGTTCACAGAAAATTTCAGTGCCGAAACCCGGAACCCCGTGCTGCCGGCATCTTGCCGGCAGTAAGTCGGCGACCGACAAAGCAAAAACACTCTCATTGTACTTCGTCATAAATGGTGGTCAGCCCGTTCCAACGGGCATTTCGTCATTAGACATTCTCCCGCTCGCCCACTAAACTCTCCCACCATGAAACGCCTCCACCTCTCCTTGCTGCTCCTAAGCCTCTGCGTTTTCTTCTCCTCAGCCATAGCTCAACCCGCTCCCCAAAAGCGCCTCTTTCGCGCTGGCGCCGCCACCAGTAATATCACACCCCCGCTCGGCACGTCCATCAATGGCAACATGCGCGATGTCACCGCCACGCATATCCATGACGAACTGCACGCCCGTTGCCTCGCCCTCGATGATGGCACTACCAAGCTCGTCCTCGTCGTCTGCGACAGCTGCATGATTCCCCGCGAAGTCTTCGATGCCGCCAAGCAGATGGTTCACGAAGCCACCGGCCTGCCCCTCGCGAACATGATGATGTCCGCCACCCACACCCATTCCGCACCCACCAGCGGCAGCGTGTTCCAAAGCGAGGCGGATATGACCTACCGCGCATTTCTCACCCGCCGCATCGCCGATGGCATCCGGCGCGCCTTGAACAATCTGCAGCCCGCCCGCATCGGCTGGGCTTCCGCTGAAGAACCAGACCAGGTCTTCAACCGCCGCTGGTTCGTGAGGAACGAGGCGCTCTATAAGAATCCCTTCGGCGGTATGGACAAGGTGAAGATGAATCCCCCACGCGCCAGCAAGGAACTCATCGAACCTTCCGGCCCCGTTGACCCCACTGTCTCCGTCATCTCCCTCGTCAGCACCAATGGCAAACCCATCGCCCTCTACGCGAATTACTCCCTGCACTACGTCGGCGGCGTGGGTGGTGGCCATATCTCGGCGGATTACTACGGCGCCTTCTGTGAACGTGTGAAGAAACTGATGACCGCCAACAACCCATCACCCGATTTCGTCGCCCTCCTATCCAATGGCACCAGCGGCAACATCAACAACATCAACTTCCGCGAGCCGGGCCCCAAGCGCGCCCCTTACGAACAGATCAATCTGGTGGCCGATGATGTTGCCAAGGCTGCCCTTTCAGCCGTGGAGAAGATTCAGTATCAGGATTGGGTTCCGCTCGGCGTGAAGCAGACGGAGGTGACCTTGGGTGTCCGTCGCCCCACGGCCGAGGAAGTCACCCGCGCCAAAGAGATCATGTCCCGCGCTCGCAATTTCCCGCGTATGGACACCATGGAAGAGATTTACGCCCGCGAAACCGTGCAGATGGCCGATTACCCGCCCACGGTGAAATCCATCCTGCAAGCCATGCATATCGGCGACCTCGGCATCGCCGCCATCCCGTGCGAAGTCTTCGTGGAGATCGGCCTCGAACTACGTGATAAAAGCCCGACTAAACAGACCTTCACCGTATCGCTGGCCAACGGCTACAACGGCTACCTCCCCACCGTGAAACACCACGAACTTGGCGGCTACGAGACCTGGCGCGCCAAATCCAGCTACCTCGAAGTCCAAGCCGCCCCAAAAATCGTGGATGCCCTCTTGCCGCTGCTGAAACCTTAACTCTGTAGCGCAGACTGGCAGTCGGCTGTGTCGCGGATTGGTAATCCGCAGGCTTCACAAACTGATGACGTTCCGGTCATTCGTCATTGCCACATTCCTTCTTCATTCGGATTTCTTAATTCGTCATTTCATTTATACGGCTGGTGCAGCGCCACCTTCTCCGACTTCTTCTTCATCTTCATGTTCAGCAGCTCCACCACCACCGAGAACGCCATGGCGAAGTAGATATAGCCCTTCGGGAAATGCTGTCCCAATCCCTCCGCCACCAGCATCACCCCGATGAGGATAAGGAAGCTAAGCGCCAGCATCTTGATGGCCGGATGCCGCTCCACGAAATCGCTGATCTGGTTCACGAACATCAACATCACGATCATCGCGATCACCACTGCCGCGATCATCACCCCGATCTGCTTCACCATCCCCACCGCCGTGATCACCGAATCCAGCGAGAACACGATATCCAGCATCATGATCTGGAAGATGACGCTGTTGAACGAAGCCTTGCCCGTAGGATTATGCCCTCCGTCCACGCCCTCCAGCTTCTCATGGATCTCATACGTGCTCTTGCCGATGAGGAAGAGACCGCCCACCAATAGGATCATATCCTTCCATGTCGGCGCGAACTCACCGCCCGGAAACGCGAAGGAAAAGATGGGCTCCTTGTCCAGCTTCATCACCAACGCCAAACTGCAAAGCAGCAGAATGCGTGTGATCAAGGCCGCCCCCAATCCCATTTGCCGCGCCTTGCGCTGCTGCTCCACCGGCAGCTTCCCGCTCAGGATTGAGATAAAGATGATGTTATCGACGCCCAACACGATCTCCAACAGCGTCAAAGTCAGCAAACTGATCCAGATTTCCGGTTGTGTGATCCATTCCATAGATAGCCCTCTTTAAAAATGACTTCCTCTACAGAAACCATTCGTCGACCTGGCCGCAAGCAATACCTCTTACAAAGCGGGAACCAGAATCGAATCGCCAGCCGTGAAGCCGTCATCAACTTAGAGAGCTTGTTATTACGTCAGCAAAGTAAGCCAATACCGGGTGTCATCACCCCTCTCCGCCAGCGGTAGCTGGGGGAGAGGGCGCGGGGAGAGGTGGCACTTATCCTTCAGATCAACCGGCGTCATATCATCTTGAGTGGGCAACCTCCACTCTGCTTCGCTCTCAAAAGTTCCTGACCGTCTTTAAGCTTTTCCCCGCGTTGTAGCATTGGCCTCCCGACCGCTTTCCCTATACTCACCGCCGATGGATGCCGGTTGGGAATTTTGGATCGATGTCGGCGGCACGTTCACCGATTGCGTCGGACGCGCCCCGGATGGCACGCTGCGCACCTGCAAGCTCCTGAGCACCGGCGCCTTTCTCGGTGTGACCGCCTCCGGCTCCACCGGCCACACGATCATCGACAGCGAACGCAAACGCGACCCACAACACTTCTTCAACGGCTGGACCCTTTCCCTCAGCTTGCCCGACGGCAGCAGCTTCACCTCACTGGTGAGGTCCTTTGATAACGCTACTGGCCAGCTCGAACTGGAAACTCCCTTGCCCGCTGATGCTCAAATCGGACTGCGCTACGAACTGCGTTCCTCGCTCGAAGCCCCCGTCGCCGGTGTGCGCTGGCTCTTGGCCCGCCCCATGTCAGAAACGGTCGGCGCAGTCCGCATCCGTCTGGGCACCACCCGCGGCACCAATGCCCTGCTCGAGCGACAAGGTGCCCGCACCGCCTTCATCACCACGCGCGGCTTTCGTGATGTCTTGCGCATCGCCTTTCAAAATCGTCCCCGCCTTTTCGAACTCGAGATCCGCAAACCCGAAGACCTCTACGCCAGTGTCGTCGAGGTGAACGAGCGCCTCGACGCCCAAGGCACCGTGCTGGAGCCCGTTGATGAATCCCATCTGCGCACTCATCTCCAAGCACTCAAATCCCAAGGCATCGAATCACTCGCGGTCTGCCTGTTGCACAGCTACCGCAACCCGGCCCATGAGCAACGCATCCGCGCCGTGGCTGAGACACTGGAGTTCAAGCACATCTCCCTCTCCAGCGAGCTAAGCCCTCTCCCCCGCATCGTGCCCCGCGGCGATACGACCTTAGCGGACGCCTATCTCACCCCCATCCTCCGGGCCTATGTCGCCACGTTAGAGCAACAACTGCCCGCCGCCCAATGGCGCTTCATGACCAGTGCCGGCAGCCTCGTCACCGGCAGCCGTTTTCAAGGACGCGACTCTGTCCTGTCCGGCCCTGCTGGCGGCGTGGTGGGTATCGCCCACGTCGCCGAACAGGCTGGTCTGGCGGAAGTCATCGGCTTCGACATGGGTGGCACCAGCACCGATGTCAGCCGTTACGATGGCGAGTATGAACGGCGCTACGAGATGGCGTTGGAAGACCCGCAAAGCGGTGGTGCCGTACGCATCGTCGCCCCGATGCTTTCCGTGGAGACCGTCGCCGCTGGCGGCGGCTCCATCTGTTGGTTCGATGGCCAGAAACCGATGGTCGGCCCCCGCTCGGCTGGCGCTTCACCGGGACCGGCCTGTTACGGTCGCGGCGGCCCGCTCAGCATCACGGACATCAATCTCTTCCTCGGCCACGTCGTCACCGATCATTTCCCTTTCCCGCTCGATGAAACCGCCGTTCTCATTCGCCTCGATGAGATGATCGCCCAGATCGCCGCTCAAACCGGCAAGACCTACACCCGCGAAGAATTGGCGGAAGGCTTCGCCCGCATCGCAAATGCCAACATGGCCGCGCCCATCAAGCGCATCAGCACCGCGCGCGGTTATGACGTGCGTCGCTATGCCCTCGTGAGCTTCGGTGGTGCAGGCAGCCAGCACGCGTGCGCCATCGCGCGCGAACTCGGCATGCGACAGGTGATCTGCAGTCCGTTCGCCGGTGTGCTCAGTGCGCTCGGCATGGGCCACGCCCGCATGACCCGCTTCTGCGAACGCGCCATCGGCCAACCACTGGAACAGATTGCGAATGGAAATGCTCTATCCCGTCTCTTCAACGAACTGGCCGATCAAGGCCGCACCGAACTCCAAGCCGAAGGCGTCAGCTTGAAAAAGATCGGCACGCCCAAGCACCTGCTCGATTTGCGCTATACTGGACAAGACACGCGCCTGACCATCAACGAACCAGCGGACGGCAACTGGCGGCAGGCATTTGAAACCGCGCACCAACAACTCTACGGTTTCACCTTTCCCAAACGCGCCGTCGAAGCCTACGCCGCCCGCATCGAGATTGGCGAACAGGTTCAACCCCGCACCGAAACCCATCAGAAATTCACCCCACGCACACCTCAGCCAGTACGCATCACCAATAGTGGATTCAACGGCCACCGCATGGCCACCGGCGTGTATCATCGTGAGCAACTGCAACCCGGCGACCACATCACCGGCCCGGCCATCATCGCCGAAGCCATCGCGACGATTGTGATCGAACCCGGCTGGCGCGCCGAGATCACCGCGCACGACAACATCCTCCTCCACTGGCAGGGCACCAAAGCAGCAGGAGAAACCGCGCCCACCGAAACAAGCGATTACACCATCGCCGACCCCGTCGAACTCGAGCTCTTCAACAACGCCTTCGCCAGCATTGCCGCCCAGATGGGCGCCACGCTGGAGCGCACCGCCCTTTCCACCAACGTGAAGGAACGTCTGGATTTTTCCTGCGCCATCTTCACCCCGGAAGGTGAACTGGTCGTGAACGCGCCGCACATCCCCGTGCACCTGGGCGCGATGAGCGAATGCGTGAAACACCTGTGCGCCGAGTTCCCTGATTTGCAGCCCGGTGATGTGTTGGTGACGAATGATCCCTATCGCGGCGGCAGTCATCTGCCGGACGTCACCGTCGTGACGCCCGTGTTCGTAGGCGAATCCAGCCACACGCCCGCCTTCTTCGTCGCCAGTCGTGCGCATCATGCCGAGATCGGCGGCATCACGCCTGGCTCCATGCCGCCCTTCTCCCAATCACTCGCCGAGGAAGGCGTGCTCATCCGTCCGCTGAAACTGCGCCTGAACAATCCCGCTAGTGAATCGACCTTGCGCCAGATACTGACCGAAGCTCCTTATCCCACGCGTTCCGTGGAGGAAAACCTGGCCGACCTCCATGCGCAGATGGCCGCCAACCAAACCGGTTTTCGTTTGTTGCTGGAACTCACCGCCCGCGAATCGACGCCCAAGGTGCAGGCGTATATGCGCCACATCCAGCACGCGGCTGAGAACAAAGTGCGCGCGGCCCTCAGCGCCATTCCCGCCGGTGAATATCATTTCAGCGATTCACTGGATAACGGCGCGAAGCTCACCGTCAGCATCTCGCTACAGCACGGTGCCAAGGGCGGTGAAGCCGTGATCGACTTCACCGGTACCGATGCCGTTTTGCCGAATAACTTCAACGCCAACCGCGCCATCGTCACCAGCGCCGTTATCTACTGTCTGCGTTGTCTGTTGCGCGAGCCCATCCCGTTGAATGCGGGCGTGCTGGCTCCGGTCATCATCAAGCTGCCGGAGAATTGCCTGCTCAACCCCACACCCAATGATGACCCCACGCAATGCCCGCCGGTCGTCGCCGGCAATGTGGAGACCTCTCAACGCATCGTGGATGTGATACTGGGTGCGTTGGGCATCGTCGCCGCCAGTCAGGGCACCATGAACAACTTTTTGTTCGGTCGCCCGGCGAAGGATGGCCAGAGCGGCTTTGGCTATTACGAGACTATCGGCGGTGGCGCAGGTGCCAGTGCGAATACCGATGGTGGCTCCGCTGTGCACACGCACATGACCAACACACGCCTGACCGATCCCGAAGTGCTGGAGATGCGTTATCCCGTGCGGCTGCGCCGTTGCGAGATACGCCACGCCAGCGGCGGTATCGGCCAACATCGCGGCGGCGACGGCATGATCCGCGAACTGGAATTCCTGGCCCCGCTGGAAGTCTCGTTACTCACCTCCCGTCGCACGACTCGCCCCTACGGCTTGCAAGGCGGCCAACCCGGTTTAAGCGGACACAATCTGCTGCGACTGGCTGGTGAAACATCGTTCACAGATCTTGGTTCCACAGCTTTTCTGCCCGTGAAGTCAGGCGATGTGTTGCGTTTGGAAACTCCCGGTGGTGGCGGCTTCGGCCGTTACCAGTCGCCCAAAATCCTTTACTTCGCTTACGGCTCGAATACGGACCCGGAGCAGATGCGCGAGCGTTGCCCCGGCGCGAAGATGCTGCCCACTGCCGAGCTGCCCGGCTACCGCTGGATCATCAATACCGATGGTTACGCCACGGTCATTCCTGCGCCCGGCGAGACCGTTTACGGTGTGCTCTGGGATTTGCAGGTGGCGCATCTGGCCAAGCTGGATCTCTACGAGGCCGTCCCTCAAGGGCTCTATTGGCGGGAGGAGATTTCCGTGGTCACCCGCGATACGCAGGAAGTCGTCCCCTGCCTCATCTACTTTGCCCGCTCACAACAGGAAGGCCGGCCCGTGCCCGACTATATGGAGCACATCCTCCGCTGTGCCCGCGACTTCGGTTTCCCTGAAAGTTATATTCACCAGCTCGCTCAGTTCGATTGAGCCTTGCCTTCACATTGCGCGCCAAGAGAACAAGCACGCTTCGTTACCCTACCGCGTCACCCCTTGCCCCCAACGTTTTAAACGTGCCTCCGATTGCTGCAGGGCACCTGCATTCCCCATCCCAATGGCCTTGGTTTTGACATACTGCACGATCTCAACAGCAGTTATAGTATCGCCCCGCAGCACATAGCCGTCGGCCAGGGCCAGGTCACAAGCGATAACGTCTTCCTCCTTGAGCTGATATCTGCGGTCCAAAAGTTTGAATTGCTCCCGGGCTGCATCCAGTTCTCCTGCTTGAGCCAAAGCCAGCCCATACTGCATCTCCAGCGCAAAGCTGGGCGCCGACACTTTCAACTCATTACGCAAGGCTTGGGCCGCTGCTGCGTGATTTCCTTCCTCTATGTACATCCTGGCCAGCCGCGTATGGATTCCCTTTACTTCAGGTGAGAGTTCCAAAATTTTCAGGTAATTCCGCCTGCCCTCTTCCCGCTTACCCAGGACCATCTGATTATCAGCCAGCCAGAGCCGTTGCAGCGTGGCGTTTGGCTCGATCTCCAAAGCCGCCGAATAATAACGCCCCGCCTCTTCCCTAAGTCCCGCCTTTCGATGAACCACCCCCAACCGCGAGAGCAAATTGAATCGCATCGGATGATCTTGCAGCTGCTTCTCCCCCAGAAGATGGGTAAAGAAACTGTAATCGTTCGCCCAAAATGGCAATTGGCGTACACTCAACGTGGCCAGCATAACCACCAGCGCCAGTCCGGCCGTCATCGGTATTACCCGCAAGCGCTTCCGTTCCCTCAACTTTCCCCAGCACGCCCCCAACAAAATGGCCCAGCCGACGCTCGTCACCACACTATACCGGTCACTCGGAAAATGCGGGTGCTCTGTGAGCCCAAGCATCGGCACGAGCACCGCCAGATGCACCAGCCACACCGCCCATACTCCCGGCCACCGTTGTCGGTTGCGAAAAAGCATCAGCGAAATAGCAAACACCAAAGCCGCACTCCCGAGAAACACCAGGCCTAGCGGCTCCACCGTGGTCAGCTGTGTGGGAATCGGAGTAAGGTCCACCGGCCACAGAGGACGCCATACGTAATACGCCCAGATATAAAACGCCTGCATCACACGGGGAATCACTCCAAAATCCTCCAGCGTCGCTGGTGCTGAAAACATTCCTTTGGCATTGTTACGGCACGCAAAATTCAGTCCTGCCGCCAACAGGGTAAGTGCGATGAACGGCAGTTTCTCCAGCCAGATCTGTTTCTGCGGAGCCTCCAGCCACTGCCTTGCTGCCCCGGACAGGCGTTTCAAAACATAGATATCCGTGACCACGATCACGGCTACAAAACCCAAAGCCAGCGGAAAGGTGAACAGGGAAAAAGCAAAAGAAACTACCGCCAGTGTCAACCAGCGCTTCCGGCTTGCCCCTTCATCGTTAGCCCGGAGGTAAGCCAGATAACTTAGGAGCAGGAAGAATAACGCCTGACAATAAAGTAACTCCACCGCCCAGACCACCACCTCGACCCGCAACGGATGCAAGCTCCACACCGCCGCCGCCAATATCGCCGCCATCTCCCCGCGCGGATTTCCCAACAGCAATCGCCGGGCGATCAGGAATACCAATACAGTGCTGCCCAGGTGATATAGGAGGTTGATCAGATGATACCCAACAGGATTCAACCCTTGCAGTTCGAACAGTAAAAACCAGCTGAGCCACCCCAATGGCTGGTAGCGCCATTGATAGGTGAAGTCTGTGAACATCCATTTGAGGCTTTCCGCTGAGATGCCGGTCAGATGCGGGTTCGCCTGCAAATTGATATCATCATCCCACGTCAGCAGTTGGAATTTCACTGCTGGCGAGAAAGTCAGCCAGACCAGCCCCAGGAGAGCTATCAGCCAAAGCCATCTTCTCGCCGGGCCGGCGAGCAGCCCCCTTTGATTCAACATAGAAATGAATACGTATTATCCGAGCAGATCAGCCACCGATTTATGCCCCATATTAAGGGCATGCTCCACCGGCGTTTTGCCTTCTTTATCGGTCAACGTCTTGTCCGCACCGCGGGCCAGGAGCAGCTTCACCAACTCGATGTGTCCCTCCTTCGCCGCCATGCGCAGCAGGGTCGCACCTTCGGTGCCACGGGCATTGATGTCCGCTCCTTTGTCCAGCAGGAGGGCCACCATTTCCGTGCGTCCTTCGCGGGCGGCATTGTGGACCGGCATGTCTGCGAAACGGTTCACCGCCTGGATATCTGCCCCGTTAGACAGGAGCAGCTCGAAAACCTCACGCGAACCGCTCTCCACTGCATAATGCAATGGCGTGCAGCCCCACTTGTCAGTGGCGTTCACATCCGGTGCGGGACGCCACCACTTCTTTTCCAAAAAGGCCCGCACTTGCGTGACATCCCCTTCTCGCGCTGCTTCATGTAAAGTCTTTCCCATTGCTTGGCTCTGCTCCAACTCCTTTACCAAGCTTCAGCGCCTAAGCCAAGCCGCTGCTGCTGCCCGGCGAGATTGCCTCGGAGAGACGGCCCAAGGCCTCTGCTCGTGGCACTGCCCCGATCAGCTTCTTCTCGCTCATATTATTCACCACCGGCACATTCCGCTGCTCACTGGCCAGCAGGATGGGTAAAGCATCCGGCAGCTTTTGATTAGGCGTAAGGCAACGTGGTGAGGGGCGCATCACATCATAGGCGATGATCAAGTTCAGCTCCGGACCGCCGCTGAGATATTCCTTCAGATCCTGCAAGGCGACCATCCCCACCAGACAACCCTCCGCATTCACCACGGGCAGGAAATTATTCGTGCCCGTCAGGAAACGATCGGCTATTTCCGGCATCGCGGCGTTCTCACGAATCGGCGGCACCGGTCCGTGCATCATGTCGCCCACTGTCAGATCCGTTGCCATCCCCGCCGGCGAACTCTCCCGTGCCAGTTCCAACTCCCGCAAACGCATCGACTCTGCATACACCGAGTCCGGATGCAATTTCTTAGCTACCAAGGAAGCCACCGCACACCCCAGCATCAAGGGCGGCATAAGCGAGTAATTCAGTGAGATCTCAAACACCAAGATCATCGCCAACAACGGCGAGTGCAAGGTAGCCGCCAGTACACTGGCCATACCGACCAACGCAAAGGCACCCGTCGGCAGCACCAAACCATACCCCAACTCGTGCAACGTCATGCCGAAGAGACTGCCCAATGCCGCTCCCAGCAATAGCGTTGGCGTCATCAAACCACCGATCGTGCCTGACCCCACCGCGATGGCTGTCGCGATGAGTTTTGCGAACAGCAAGAGTAGCACCGCCTCCCACATCATGTTGCCTTGCAGGATGCGGTTGGCTGCGCCGTAGCCATTGCCCCAGATCAGCGGATAGGCCGTCGCGATGACACCCATCAAGATCCCGCCCAACGCCACCTTGGCCCAGATCGGCCAGTCGAGCTGTTTGAACCGCTGGCGGCTCATGGCCATGATTTTCAGGAAAGCCGCCCCCAGACAACCGGCCATCACACTCAGCACCAAAAACCACGGCAATTGCGAGAGCTGCGTGAAATCAAAACGGGGCACTTCATAGAATGGTTCGATGCCGAAGAAAGTGCGCGACACCATGGTCGCCACCACGGAGGCAAAGATGATCGGCCCGAACAGATGCATGGAAAACGAACCCACCACGATCAAGGCCGCAAACACCGCCCCGGCGATCGGCGCATTATACGCCGCCGCCAAACCGGCCGCCGCACCACAACCTACTAATAACCGTAACCGATAGGGCTCCCATTTGAACGTCTGGCCAAATTTCGAGGCGACTGTTGCGGAGAGTTGCGTGATGGCCCCCTCTCGTCCAATGGAAGCGCCACTACCGATGCTGATGAGTGATGAGAAGGCTTTGATGAGTGTGGGGCGGATCCGCAGACGGCCATCGCCTGCTCCCACGGCTTCGAGCAGGTTGGTAGTTCCCGCCATTTTCCCTAAAAGTTTCAACCCCCAATGCAGTACCAAACCTGCCCCCAGACCTCCGATAGCTGGCAAGGCAAAGCGCACCCAAGGCTCCCAAGCTTCCACCACCCGCATCGGATCCTCACCCTCTGCCAGTGTGAAATGCCGCACCTGCGCCAGCACAAATTCGATGCAGAGATAGAAAACTAGGTTGACCAGACCGCCCATCACCCCCACAAGCCCCGCCAACCCCAAATGGACCGTCTCCTCGCTCAGCCGGATACGTTGACGGATGCGCAGCGCTTTCAGCCAGTTGGCCCTTAGCCACTGCCTGGCCTCCCTCAGCGTCTCTTCTGCGCGCTCGAGCAACGACTTCACGCTGATATTTTAGACCGGGTCCGCCAAGCTTACGAGACTGAATATGGCGTGTAACTTTCTTGCCGCAGGACCGCGTCTGATGTTTCCTGAACCCTCAACCTTTTATGAAACGCACTTCGCTACTTCTGGCGGCAGCCATGGCTTTGACCTGGTCTGCCTTCGCCCAAAATCAGACTCCCGCTCCGGCGGCTAAGGAGTTCGCCAAAATCGCCGACAAGATCTCGCTCAAAGACGGGGATTCCGTTGTGTTCCTCGGCGACAGCATCACGCATCAATGCCTCTACACCCAATACGTGGAGGATTACTTCTACACGCGCTACCCGCAGATGCGCATCAAGTTCCACAATTCCGGCGTGGGCGGCGATCGCGCCAATGATGCCCTCATCCGCTTCGAGGAAGACGTCGCCGCCTTCAAACCCAAGTATGTCACCATCCTCTTGGGCATGAATGACGGCACCTATCGCGATTTCGACAAAGCCACGTTTGACACCTACCAGCAGGGCATGACGACCGTCCTCGACAAGATCGCCGCCCTCGGAGCCACGGCCATCCCGATGACCCCGACCATGCATGATGCCCGCGCCGCCCGCTTGCGCAACAAGCCCGCCGAACCGCGCGACACCTATTACAACGGCGTTCTCGCCCTCTACGGCGCGTGGCTCCGTGAGGAGGCAAATGTGCGCGGACTTGGTTTCGTGGACATGTATTCCCCGCTGAACAACCTCACTATGGAACAGCGCAAGAAGGACCCGACTTTCACCATGATCCCGGATGCCGTTCACCCGGCCGCTCCCGGTCAGGTCGTGATGGCCACCTCCATCATCAGTGACATGTGCCCACGCGGCCCCGTCTCCGCCATCACCATTCAGGACAAGGCCGGCAAACTCGCCCCCGCTGCCGTGAACGGTAAGATCACCGATTTCAAGGCCAGCGACGACAAGGTCACGTTCACCTTCACCGCGAATTCACTCCCATGGGTCCTGCCGCCAGATGCGGAGTTGGGCTACAAGCTGACCGCTGCCGGTCACCGCTACAGCAACGAGAAGATCACCGTGCGCAATCTCAAGCCCGGCAAGTATGAGTTGAAGATCGATGGCCAGAGCGTCGCCATCCTGCCAGACAGCCGGTTGGCTTTCGGGGTGGAACTCGAAGCCAACGACAAGACCCCGCAATATCAGCAAGCCCTGCAAGTAGCCATGCTGAACAAGGAACGCAACGACAAGGGCGTCCACCCCATGCGCGACCAATGGCGCACCATGAAAGTCAAGCGGAACGAGATCGCCAAACTGGAAGCAGCCAAGGACCCGATGCTCGCTGAAAAGAAGGAAGCATTCACCAAGTGGCAGGTGGAATTCCGCGCCAATGTCGCCAAGTTTCAAGGCATTGCCAAGGAATACGAAGACAAGATCTACGCCGCCAATCAGCCCTTGGCCCGCAAGTATGAGCTGACCCGCGTGCCGTAAGCCTCATCGCACATTTCGGACAAGCAAAAACGGGGCTGGATATCTCCAGCCCCGTTTTCTTTTTCAGAAATCCATCCTCCTTACGGCTTCAACTGCTTGGCGAAGTAAGCCAGCATCGCAGCTTCAGCTTTCTCGGCATACTCGCCCTTGAAACCATGTCCCGCGCCTTCCAAGGTTAATAATTCCACCGGCACCCCACAGGCTTTCAACCGGTCGCGCATCCAGATGGCCTGTTCATAGGCCACATACTTGTCCTCCGTGCCGTGGATCAAAAGCGTCGGGGCTGAGCGCGGATTCACCCAGTTCAACGGGCTGCCCAGAATGTGTTTGAACCGCTCCTGCTCCAGATTGCCACCGAACCACAACGGCAGCACCTCGTGCGCATCCACACTCTTGCCGTAGGATTGCGTGAAGTCGCTCGGACCATAGTAGTTCACCACACAGGTCACCGCGCTGGAATAGCCCAGATTCCCCTCTCCCTCAAACTCCGGCACCCCGGCGGTCACTCCAAGGAATTGCACCAGATGCCCACCCGCCGAGCCACCCATCACCCCGATGCGCGTCGGGTCCACCTGATACTTCGCCGCATTAGCACGCATCCAACGCACCGCCGCCTTGGTGTCATGCACCGCTGCCGGGAACTGGTTCGTCGGGGCCAGACGATAACTGATGGTCGCCGCTACATAGCCATTGGCGGCCAGCTTCAGGATCGTCTTATTATACCCCTCGCGCGTTCCTGCACGAAAACCACCACCATGGATGCAGATCACCGCTGGGCGCGGACTCGTGATATTCTTGGGCCGCGCCAGATTCAACATCACGGGCACACCGTTCGGCCGCGTGTATTCGATGTCGCGTTCGAAAATGACGTTATCTGGAACCGGCAACTCCGCCGCTTGCGTCGAGTGCGTGAGAGCACCCATCAGACACACCAAGGCCAACGAAAGGAATGGGAATTTCATGGCCCTGAGTGTTTGCAACCCGTGGAGAATTGCAAATCAGAACCGAGCCCCTGAAACCCGACGATTACTTCTCCCGCTTATGCTTCAGAAACCACTCGAAGAGTTCCGGGTTGTTATAGGTCTCCGTCCAGGAATCGTGCTGGGCTTCGGGATACACCGTCAGCTTGATGGTCTTGTTTCCGCCCTTCTTGAGCATCTCCACCATCCGCTCGGACTCCGCCAGCGGCACCGTCGGGTCCTTGGCTCCATGGAATACCCAGATGGGCATGTCCTTGATCATCGGGCCACGCACCTTGTCGCGCTTGTTCAACAGATATGTGATGCTCTCGCCGCCGCCGCAGATGGGAGCCATGGCCGCGAAACGCTCCGGGTAAGCCAGTCCCAGCGCCCAGGTGCCGTAGCCACCCATGCTCAAGCCCGTGAGATACACGCGAGTCTGGTCCACGCGATAGTCCTTCTCGATCTCATCCAGCAAAAGGTTCAGCGCCTCCACCGACCACACCTGACCTTCTGGGCATTGTGGCGACACGATGATGAACGGAAACTCTTGCCCCGCCTTCACCAGCTTGGGCGGGCCATGCACCGCCACCTTGTTCACGTCTGAGCCGCGCTCACCCGCGCCATGCAGGAACAGGATCGTGGGATAGGTCTTGTCCTTCTGGTAGCCCTTGGGCAGATAGAGAAGATAGTCTAAGGATATCTGCTTAGTAACCGACTTCTCGAACTTCAGTTTGCGCTGCATAAGGACGGGATCGACTTCTTGTGCCAACAGGCTGCCAGCCGCACAAAACACGGCCAAGCCCAAGGCGATACGTTTCAAAGTATGCATAGTGTGATACCGGAAGTGTGAAACGAAAACCTCAGGCTGACAAGCGCCGCCTGCATCAGAAGCAGCCGACATAAGGAGGTTCAAACCCAATTCCATTGTTCGCATAGCGAACCAAAGATTCTTAGCAGCGGCTTTCAAGCCGCTGTCACAGATTCAAAAGAACACACAGTCACGTAGTGACTGAAGAAGCGATCAGTATTCCTTCGCTACGCGACAGTGTTCTCCAAAATACAAACGGCAGCTTAAAGGCCGCCGCTAAGAATCTTCTGTGCCAACGGCAAATTCTCCCTTTTCCAACAAACAATCACATTACAATTTTTTGCGCTTCTTGTGCCTTTTTGCGGCCATCCCTACATCAGCTTCAGCTTCGGCAAGTCTTGCAGGTCCACCAACCCCACCGGCTGCTTCTTCGCATTCACCACGATGAGGTCATCGATGTTCCGTTCGTTGAAAACTTTCAGGGCCTCCACTGCCAATGCGTCTTCGCTCACGCAGATGGGGTTCTTCGTCATCACCTCAGCCAATGACCGTGCCAGCACATTATCATCCGCCCCCATGCGGCGACGCAAATCGCCGTCGGTGAACACGCCCGCCAGCTTGCCCTTCTTATCCACCACACTCACGCTGCCGGCCTTGGCCCGCGTCATCACGAGCAACGCCTCCTTCACTGTAAGCGTCTGCTCCGCCACGGCATTGCGTGCGCCGGAACGCATGATGTCTTTCACCTTGAACAGCAACGCCCGACCGATGGCACCTGAAGGATGCCTTTGTGCGAAGTCCACCTGCTTGAACCCGCGCGCATCCAGCACTGCCATCGCTAGCGCATCTCCCATCACCAGCGTCGCCGTAGTGCTCGCGGTCGGCGCGAGATTAAAGGGACACGCTTCCTTGGGCACTTTCACGTTCAGCACCACATCACTGTGCTTCGCGAGCGTGGATTTCGCCGCGCCCGTCAGGGAAATCACTTTCACCGAAAAACGCTTCAAAGCTGGGATAAGATTCAGCAACTCCTCCGTCTCTCCCGAGTAACTGATCATGAGCACCACATCCCCATCACTCACGATGCCCAAATCCCCGTGCAACGCATCCACGCTATCTAGAAGCACACTCGTAGACCCGGTGCTGGTCAGGGTGGCCGCTATCTTGCGCCCGATGTTGCCCGACTTGCCGATGCCCACTACCACGATTTTGCCGCGCTGGGTCAGGCTATCCACCACCAGCCCCACCGCGCGCTCGAACGCCTCGTCCAATTGGGCACGCACCGCCTTGAGGGCGGCCATTTCGATCTCAAACACTTCCCGGGCACGGACCAGATGATTCATCTGCCCACTAAGTTGCCTTGGGTAACAGGCAGATTCAATCACGAAGCCAGAGCATCTAAATGACCAATGACAAAATTCGAATACCGAAGGAATGTGCCATATACAGGGGCTCCAGCCCGGAGGACTTGGGCCATTCCTTCGTCATTCTGACTTGAGAATTACGCATTCTCTTAAAGACTTGTTTACCTTCAGCCTCCCGGCTATCTCTTCACCTTAACCTTTAGTTAAAGAGAAAAACCATGGGTGCTCAATGGAAACAGGCAGGCCGTGAGGCCGCCGCGCAGAAGAAGGGCCAAGTCGTTGGCAAGCTCGTCCGGGAAATGATCGTCGCCGCCAAGCTCGGCGGGCCTGACCCGGAAACCAACGCCCGGTTGTTCGTCGCCATTGAAAAAGCCAAGAAGAACTCCGTCACCAAGGACACCATTGAGCGCGCCATCAAGAAAGGTTCCGGTCAGACGGATGAAAAGGTGGAGTTTGAGACCGTACTGTATGAGGGTTTCACCCCGCACAAGGTGCCGGTCATCGTCGAGTGCCTCACGGATAACCGCAACCGCACCGCGCCAGATATCCGTCACATATTCCGCGCCGGTTCCTTGGGGGCACCGGGCAGCGTCGGCTTCTTTTTTGAGCACGTAGGTTTGGTGGAAGCCACCCATACGGACAAGACCCGTGATGCCGAGGGCGACGCCATCGAGGCTGGGGCCCAAAATGTGGTACCGCTGGAAGCCGAAGAGATCGGCGAAGACCAG
>JAURFH010000428.1 GCA_030834415.1 Verrucomicrobiota bacterium
TGATGGCTAGGACTCCTTCAGGCAGCGGTACCGCAGACCACTTGCTTGTGAAAGGAAACTAGCACACGGCCGAGTGAGTGGAAAGGGCCGAGTTTATAGTCGCTTAGGCGGGTTGGTTCGGTTCGGCCTACAGTGCAATGCTTGATACGAGCAACCGCATAACCCCAGGTTTTCGCCCGGAAAGATCATCCCCGCGCCCTCTCCCCCAGCTACCACTGGCGGAGAGGGAGATGACGCCCGGTGCAGGTCATTGCGGTTGGCACGCGACAGTTCACTGCAATACTTAACAAATTCTAGCGGCAGAAAGACACCTTTATAACGAGGCGTCGAGCCGCCTCGGGCGGAAAGCGGAGTCAAGCCTCCGCACTCCAAAGTGGATCAGAGCCTCCTTATCCCGCAAGCGGGACTGCTACGGATTACGGTGCTTTCGCGCTCGACAGTTCCCGGCGGGGACAGGCTAAATTCAGGGCATCATGAGATTCGGCATCTGCAACGAGATTTTCAAAGACTGGAAGCTGGAAGACGCGATGGCATTCGCGAAGAAGGCGGGCTATGACGGCATCGAGATCGCGCCGTTCACGATCGCGAAGTATGTGACGGAGATAACCCCAGCGCAGCGCGAGGAGAT
>JAURFH010000429.1 GCA_030834415.1 Verrucomicrobiota bacterium
AGAAAGGCAAGCCAAGCAAGCTCCCGAGACCGCCGAGCCTGTAGCGGAGAAGACCCGGGTTGAACAATTCGCAGAGGCCCGCAAAGACCTTGTTAACCAGCTTGATGGTGTGCTTAAACGCATTCTCGCCAAGTACGGCCTAAAGGACGTTAAACTAAACATCAACGAGGCGATGGAGGATGAAGGCTCCTACGCTAGGCAGATCATTACGCTCGCCCTGAATGTTGATAATCCGGTTCGCGTTCTGCGCCATGAATCCATCCACGCCCTCAAAGACATGGGGTTCTTTGCCCCGGCGCAGTGGAATGCGCTGGTTAAACGGGCAAACGAAGAGTGGATTGATGTCCTTAAAAACACTGTCTATAACGAGGCAACAGGAGCCTCCCGTTACGATGCCTACCAAGATTTGTTTGCCGCTGAAGGCGCGAACAAGGGGCTGAAGGGCGATGCGCTAACCAAGTACATCAACGAATCCATCGTTGAAGAAGCAATTGCAGATGCATTCGGAGCATACGACACCGGCAAACCACCGGCAGGGATGATTGCAGCAACCCTGACCCGTATGCGTAAATTGTTTAAAGCTATCAAAGAAGCGTTTGGGATAGTTGGAATTGATACCGCCGA
>JAURFH010000430.1 GCA_030834415.1 Verrucomicrobiota bacterium
GTGGACTTGCGTCGTTCGCAGGGCAAGCGGCCTTTCATTGACGCCCCCCACTTTGAACTCGCATAAATATATGTTTTGTCCTAGCAAATCTCATATAAGATATGCTAAGATACTATCGAACAATGTTCGATTTTATGCGAGGACTGGATGTACGAAATAAAATTTACCGAAGCGGTCTTCCGGATACTCCGTGATCGCCGCCAAGGTTGCGTGGACTACATGACCAACGGGAACGTGAAGTCCATGGAACACTATCGTGAGCTGATGGGCAATCTGGAGTGCATTACTCACGTGGAACAGGAACTCAAGAGCCTGCTAGATAAACAGGAGCGTCAAAATGACTGAAGCTGCAAAACTTGACCTAGATGCCATTAGCAAGGGCATCGAAGAAATGACTAAAAAATCCGAGGAAGCCAAGGCGGAAAAACCGAACCTTGCTGACGCATACGTCGATAAGCCTCGCTTAGACCCTTCCAAAATTGAAGGAAGTCTTCTTGATAGAATGCCCGCCCCCACTGGATGGCGCATCCTTATCCTCCCTTATCAAGGAAAATCGAAGACCGCTGGTGGTATCTTCATTCCTTCCGAGGTGCAGGAAAAGAGCAACATTTCCACGCAGGTAG
>JAURFH010000431.1 GCA_030834415.1 Verrucomicrobiota bacterium
GATGTATTCAATGTCAAGAATTATCACATAAGCCACATTGCGCCCCGTGGAGAGGACAAGGAACACGATAAGACCCCGGAAACACCGCTGGGTGAAATTGTCCCGGTCCACAACATGGTGCATATCAAGTGCAATGTCCCCAAGGCGATCAAGCGGGGCGTTTCAGACTTCAGCTTTGAAACCCTGGAAACCTTCTCAATTGCCGCAAAATTGCGCCGAAACCTGGGCGAGGGTGCATCGGTCCAGTCTGCCATTGCTGCCGTGCGCCAACACGATACGGCAAGCATCCAACAGGTTGAGACATTCGTGGATGATGCGACTGACTATTCGGTCATGTCCACTCCAGCTGGACGGTCTACGGATTATCAGCGCATCGAGCCGGGAACCTTCCTGGATATCCCCAAGGGCATGAACTATGTGAAACCGCCGGGGGCAGAATCGGCAACAGATCACCTGGATATCTTCCAGGCCTTGCTGCGATCCGCTGGCAACCGTCACAACGCCCCGGAATGGCTTTCCAGCGCAAACATTTCCGGTGCTAACTATGCATCGAGCCTGACTGCCGAATCGCCATTCCTTCGTAACTGTGTCAGGTTACAGGCCTTCTATCGTCGCCACTTCTT
>JAURFH010000432.1 GCA_030834415.1 Verrucomicrobiota bacterium
AAAAAGAAAGTTATTCTTTGAGATTGCCACGTATACATCAACAAAGTATTCTTGAAAGAATACATCTTGATAAAAAAATTGAATCTAACTTCAAAACAATTAACAAGATAATGGTTATAATTGCTTTTATCACTTCCATTAATTTTATTCGTGGTGGTGCAGACTATTATCAAAAGTACATTAATAAGACCAATGGATTTGGTCCAGTTCAAAAAACATTGGTTAAATAGGAAGACGCCTTGACAAGGTTCCCCACATCCCTTATAATATGTGGGTATTCAAATGACTCAGTAGCTCAGTTGGATAGAGCATCTGCCTTCTAAGCAGTTGGTCGGGGGTTCAAGTCCCTCCTGAGTCGCTTTGGTTTATAAATATGATTAACCACTTAAGTTAATCATATGAGAGACCAAACAAAACTAAAGAAAAATGTAGGAACTTGGAGAAAAAGAACTAAAGAACTTCTTGTCGAATATAAAGGTGGGAAGTGCGAGTTCTGCGGATATAATAAATGTATTGAAGCACTTGAATTCCATCATATAGATGAAAATACAAAAGAGTTTGCTATCTCTGGTTCTACAAAATCTTTAGAAAAACAAAAGAAGGAAGCAGACAAATGTTATATG
>JAURFH010000433.1 GCA_030834415.1 Verrucomicrobiota bacterium
CCAATGAAAATCCCATCGAGTTGAAAACACCATACCCCAATGATGGGTGTGATTGCGCCCAAAATTAAAAACTCCTCTGCTACTGATCGCACATCAGGGTCGACCGTCAAAAGATGAATAACGTGATTGCCGACTGCGAACAAAAGAATTGAAATCGCGAGCGCAAACATAGCTGCCCAAAAGGAAGTTAACTTGATTGCTTGTCTAAATAGTTGTCTTTGTTTAGCGCCAATCGATTCACCCACCAGTTTTTCTGTGGCGAAGGCAAAGCCATCTAAAAAATATGCTGACACGGCGAGGAAATGGATAAGAACCGCATTGGCAGCTAACGTTATGTCTCCGTATTTTGCTCCTTGGAAGGTGAACCAGCCGAATACAAAAGTAAGAGCAAGTGAGCGAATCATGATGTCAGAATTGATCGTTAACATTCTCACGATCGATTTTCTTTGGAAAACAGATGCGGATGATCCCACCAAGAAGAACGGAGTCATCTTCCAAGCAATGATGAGCCCAAGTATTGCCGCTAGATATTCTGCAATCAATGTTCCGAGTGCTACTCCTTCAACGCCCATGCCCAAGTACAGTACGAAGAAAGCATCAAGAACCATGTT
>JAURFH010000434.1 GCA_030834415.1 Verrucomicrobiota bacterium
CATTGAGTTGGCCGTGGAAAGCGGCGACGAGGAGTTTGCCGTCAAGGCGGACAACCCCATCCTCAACGAGATCAACATCGCACGGATCAAGGGCCTGGACCTGCGCACGCACTACAACCTGTCGAGGATGGAGATCGAGTGGTTCCACTTTGAGTACGTCGAGCGCGCCTACCGCCACTACAAGACATCGCGCAACCTGCTGGACTTTACCGACCTTCTGGAGCAGGTGCTGCTGGAGCCCGAGCGGCTGCCGAAGTTGGAGGCGCTGATCATTGACGAGGCACAGGACCTTTCACGTTTGCAATGGAGGCTGGTCGAGCAGTTGGCACTGCGCGCCCAGCGCTGCTTTTTGGCAGGCGACGACGACCAGGCCGTCTACACCTGGGCCGGAGCCGACGTCAAGAGCTTCCTGAACTTTGAGGGGGAGATCAAGGTGCTGGACCAATCCTACCGGGTGCCGTCCAAAATCCACGCCCTGGCCAATCGAGTGGTCATGCGCATCAAGCAGCGCCAGCCCAAGGTCTGGAAGGCCCGCGAAGAGGTCGGCAGCATCAGCTACTACAACGACTTCCAGCAGGTCGACATCAGTCAGGGCAACTGGCTCATCCTG
>JAURFH010000435.1 GCA_030834415.1 Verrucomicrobiota bacterium
ATGTGACGTGCTTCCAAGCCGGCCGGAACAAGCAGGTAGAGGAGATAGGTGCCGATGATGAGGCCGAGTAGTACCGCCCATTGCGGGCGTTTCTCTCGTTCTACACCGAAACTCACAATGATGCCTACCAGTGCAAACGCGAGGAGGGCGATGCCGGTGGCGGCTTCGATCTTACCGATGAAATATCCGGCGGCTTCCATGATGAAGCCGAGAGAAGGTTTTTGTTCGGCCATGCCGTCGCTTGCTAGTTTGAGCGTGGCCAGAACCCATGGAGTGCAGATGATTAAGACCACGCCTGCGGGCAACCAGAAGGCGAAGCGCTTGAGCCAGGACCAGCGCGCGCACACGATGAGTCCTACCAAGGGGACAAATGCCAAAGCCAAGCCGGCGTATTTCGTGAGGATGGTGGCGGAGGCGATGATTCCGTAAGCCAAGGAGGCTTTCCAGCCACCGGTGCCGAGATAGCGGCCATAGGCCAGCGCTCCCCAAAAGGTCAGCAGTGACATGGGGATCTCCATCATCACCAGACCTCCATATCTATGAATCTGGGGCAGGAGCAAGAGCAGCAGGCCGCCGAGCCAGGCCCAACGGACGTCGAGGAGGTTCTCG
>JAURFH010000436.1 GCA_030834415.1 Verrucomicrobiota bacterium
GTTCATTCCGGCGGCGGGCTCGTCCAGCGCCAGCAGCAGCGGGTCGGTGGCCAGCGCCCGCGCGATTTCCAGCCGGCGCTGGTCTCCGTAGGGAAGGTCCCGCGCGATGCTGTCGGCGCGTGATTCCAGGCCGCAGTAGCGCAGCAATTCGAGGGCTTTGTGGACAATGGCTTGTTCTTCCTGCCGGGCATGTTGAGTGCGGAAAACCGCACCGACCACGCCGGTGTGCGAGCGCACGTGCCGGCCAACCATCACGTTTTCCAGCGCGGACATGCTGCCGAAGAGGCGGATATTCTGGAAGGTGCGGGCGATGCCGCGGCGTGCGACTTCATGCGGCTTGAGCTTGCCGAGCGGGCTGCCGTTGAAGATCAGGGTTCCGGCGTCAGCCGGATAAAGCCCGGTGAGCACGTTGAACAGAGTGGTTGTACCCGCACCGTTGGGGCCGATCAGGCCGAATATCTCACCGCGGCGCACGTTGATTGATACACCGGACAGCGCAGTCAATCCGCCGAAGCGCTTGGTAATGCCTGCTGCCTGCAGCAGAGGATTATCCGGCGGCATCTGTGGCCTCCGCAGTCTTCGGATTCGGTCTGGGTATTGCGCGCCG
>JAURFH010000437.1 GCA_030834415.1 Verrucomicrobiota bacterium
GAGAAACCTCTGGCCGTGCAAGCCCTCGACAAGAACAGCGGTGAACAGATCTGGGAATACAAAGACCTCAAGGACGGTATCACGAACATGCAGCTCGTGGAAGGCGCGAACGCTGTCTTCGTCTGCGATGCGCAAAACCTCATCGGCATCGACCTCGACAGTTCCGGCAAGGTGAAGGAAGCCTTCAAGGTGAAGCTGGAGTTCAAACGCAAGCTGGGTGGCGGCGAGGCAGCGGCGAAGATCGGTCTCGGTGCCTTGGGCGGTATTAGCGGCTTGGTGGGTGCTTCCGCCAAGGCCATCAGCGGCAAGGATCGCCTCGATGTCCCGGTCGCTATCATCCTCATGGGCAAAGATCAATTCGTGGTGCGTGGTCGGCAGCACATCCTCTCTTTTGACGGTGTGGCCAAGGATATCAAGTGGTCCACGCAATATGCTGCGCCCGGTTCCTCCGGCTTCGAGATGGCCATCATGACCACGCTCACGGCCTTCTCGGCGGTTACCTACAATGCAAGTTATGCTTCCGGTTCGATGAGCCTCAACAGTGCTTCGGACGGCATCAAGGGGTCTTTGGACCGCTATGACAAATTCGCAAACAAACGTTACA
>JAURFH010000043.1 GCA_030834415.1 Verrucomicrobiota bacterium
GGAGATAAGGAAAATCCGATTGAGCAAGCGAAGGCTTCCGGAGACAATAGACCTCTCGTGCGTAAGACCATACCCATAACAGAATGCTGCCGAACGGTTGTCCGGATCACCGCATGCCTAGGCTTATGGTATTACGCCGCGTCCTTGCAGGCGGCTGAAAACTCCGCCGCCGCCGAACTGGCCCACGGAGCCAGCATCGCCAAAGTGGCGTGCGCCACCTGCCATATCTTCCCGCCGCCCGAGCTGTTGGATCAAGCCGCCTGGGGCTTGGAGATTTTGCCCAAGATGCATCAGTTGATGGGCTTTGAATCCATCCACTATGATCGTTTACCGGGCGGCAAGCTCGTGCAAGCGCAGCGGCCTTATCCCGAAACCCCTTTGATCGGCGAAGATGATTGGATGGCGGTGGTCCGGTATTATCTCGCGAACGCGCCCAGCCGCTTGCCGATACCAGAGCGCGCTACACCGGCCACGCGAACGGATTTCCAGAGCGCCACCAGCTCGGTGTTCAAAGATGCCGAGGCGGTCATCACCGCCGTGAAGATCGATCCCGCCGAGAAACTCCTCTACATCGCCGACGCCCAAGCCAAAGCGTTGTTCGTGCTGGATGCCCAAGGCAAGCAGCTCGCTGCTACCGGACTGGAGAAACCGGCGGTGCATCTGAACCCGACCGCGAACGGTATCTATATCACCATGATCGGTCGGCTGTATCCCTCGGATGAGCCGGAAGGTGAGATCCTTTTCATCGGCAAGCCAGGCGCAGCAGGAGCCCGCACCCGCGTGCTCTTGGATAAGTTACACCGGCCCGTCCACACCGTCGTGACCGACATAAATGAGGATGGCCGCGAAGATCTGGTGGTCTGCTCTTACGGGAACATCTTGGGCCGCTATTCCTGGTTTGAGAACTTGGGCGGCGACAAATACGAGGAACATGTATTGATCGACCGTCCCGGAGCCATCGCCTCGGAAGCCGTGGATCTGGATGGCGACGGGCGACGCGATCTGGTGGTGCTGATGGCCCAAGCATGGGAAGGCATCTACTGGCTGCGCAATACGGGTAAAGGATTTGAGACGGTGCCGCTGGTGCAATGGCCTCCCTCATGGGGCAGCACGTCGTTCCAACTGGTGGATTTCAACGGCGATGGCCGGCTGGACCTGTTGGTTTCCAATGGCGATAACGGCGATTTCGGCAAAGTCCCGGCCCCGATGAAGCCCTACCACGGGGTGCGGGTGTATCTGAATGACGGAAAGCAGCAGTTCACCGAAAAGTTCTTCTACCCCCTGAACGGGGCCTACAAGGCCATGGCGGGCGAGTTTCTCCAAAAAGGGCGTTTGGATATCGCGGCCATCTCATTTTTCCCGGATTTTGAGCATAGCCCGTGGGAATCTCTCGTTTATCTGGAAAACAAGGGCGCCATCCAATGGCAGGCGGCGACCTTGCCGGAGTCCCGTTGGGGCCGCTGGTTTGTGATGGATGCCGGGGATCTGGATGGTAACGGGCAGCCGGAACTGGTGGCCGGGTCCTTCCTGAAAGGGCCGGGCCGGGTCCTCAAGGCAGACTTGGAGCAATGGCGGGCGCATCAGGCCCCCGTACGCTGGTGGTCCCATAAGGCTTCAAAAGAGGTAAAATAAGGGCTTGCATCGGACCGGGGCGACGCATACTCTCACGCTCCTTTTTGAAAGGGTCTTGTTTGGACTAGACGATGTTTATTGTCCAAAACGGCCCAAAATAGAGCAGATTATGGCAGTTACAATTCGCTTAAAGCGTATCGGTGCGAAGAACCATCCGGTCTATCGCGTAGTCGTGGCTGATCAACGCAGCCCGCGTGACGGTAAGTTCCTGGAAGAGATCGGGACCTACAATCCGACGCAAAAAGACAACAACGTCACGGTCAAGCTGGATCGGGCTGACTACTGGATCAAGAACGGCGCGCAGCCGTCTGACACGGTGGCAAGCTTCCTCCGCAAGGCCCGTCGCTCCGCCGCCGCCGCGGCCTAACCCGACTTCGTGAAGGCATGCAAGCCTTTCTCGAATATCTGGTGAAGGGGCTCGTGGACCAGCCGGACGAAGTTTCGGTGACGCCCGTCGAGCAGAATGGGGTAACGGTTTACGAACTGCGCCTGAATCAGGCCGATGTCGGCAAGGTGATCGGCAAGCAGGGCTCCACCATCCAGGCCATCCGGGCGCTGTTGCAGGTGGGCAGCGCGAAGAAGGGTCTGCGCTGCTCGGTGGAGATAGTGGAAGACAACCGGCCGGAATGACAGGCCGTCGGCTCCGCAAGGGGCGAAGGTCCGGCAGGGCATGAAAATAGACGTGCTCACACTGTTCCCCGCGATGTTCGCGGGGCCGCTCGATGAAAGCATCGTAGGTCGGGCGCGGACAGCAGGAATCCTCGAGCTGGGGATTCACAATTTGCGGGATTATACGCATGACCGGCACCGGACGGTGGATGACAAACCGTTCGGAGGTGGACCGGGGATGTTGTTGAAACCCGAACCGATCTTTGAAGCAGTGGAAAGTTTGGCGACGGAGCAGACCAAAGTGGTGCTGCTCACTCCGGCAGGACGGAAGTTCTCGCAGGAAATCGCCAATGAGCTGGCGCAAGAGGAACATGTATTGTTCATCTGCGGCAGTTATGAAGGATTTGACGAACGGGTGCGCGCGACACTGGCGGATGATGAACTCTCCATCGGTGATTACGTGCTGACCAACGGCGCGCTGCCGGCGATGGTGATCATCGACACGGTGACGCGCCTTTTGCCCGGTGCCCTCGGTGACGAAGGCAGCGCCCAGGAAGAATCTTTCAGCCACGGCTTGCTGGAATGTCCGCATTATACGCGACCAGCGGAATTCCGGGGCATGCGGGTGCCGGATGTATTGATGTCCGGCAATCATGCTGAAATCGCCAAATGGCGAGCAGAGCAGGCGCGACTGAGAACGGCCCAGAAACGGCCGGATTTATTGAAGAATATCGGCGAGAGCGAGAAGCTCCCGCCAAAGACAGAAGACCTATGAGCCAAGCGTTGTTTGATAAGATCGAAGCGAAGCAATATCGCAAAGAAGCCCTGGATTTTAACGTCGGCGATACCGTTCGTGTGCACACGAAGGTCATCGAGGGCGACAAAGAGCGTATCCAGGTGTTCGCCGGCATCGTGATCGGCAAGCGTGGTCACGGTCTGAACGAGACCTTCACCGTCCGCCGTATCAGCTACGGTGAAGGCGTGGAGCGTATCTTCCCGCTGCACTCCCCGCGCGTGGACAAGGTCGAAGTCGAGCGTCAAGGCCAGGTGCGCCGCGCCAAGCTGACCTACCTCCGTGGTCGCTTGGGCAAGAAGGCCACCGCCGTCAAAGAGAAGGCCCGCAAGGTCGTGGCTCCGGCCGCCTAAGGCATCTCTCCATATCATTTCAAAAAGCGAGGCTTCGGCCTCGCTTTTTTGTTTTCCCCACCCACAGCTCGGGCATGCTTTCGCTTCAGATACTGTGGCACGCAAACCTGCTCAAACTCCACCAGCCGATCGCTTCGCTTACGAGCGTGAGCTGCTGAGCCGTGGCCTGACCCGCTTGGCGGGCGTGGATGAGGCCGGTCGTGGACCGCTCGCCGGTCCCGTAGTCGCAGCGGCCGTTTGCTTTCCCGTAGAGTATATCAAAGACGGCCTCGCTGGTGACCTTGCAGGCCTGAACGATTCCAAGCAGCTCTCCGAGAAGCAGCGCGAACGCTTCTTCGATTTGCTGATGGCCACATCAGATATTTCCCGCGCCATCGCCATCGTGGATGCGCCGACCATCGACCGCCTGAACATCCTGCAAGCCACTCATCTGGCCATGAACGAAGCGCTGGCGAAACTGCCTTGTCAGGCGGAATACGCGCTGGTGGATGGCTTGAAGATCCCTTCGTTGCGCTGGCCGCAGACGCCCATCGTGAAGGGTGATTCCCTGAGTTTCTCCATCGCTGCCGCGAGTATTTTGGCGAAGGTCACGCGTGACCGGATGATGCATGCTTACGATGTCGAATTTCCCGGCTACGGTTTCGCGGTGCATAAAGGCTATGGGACCAAGCAACATCTCGCCGCGATCGCCGAGCAAGGCGCTTGTCCAATCCATCGGCGGAGTTTTGCGCCGCTGAAACAGGAACAGGGAGAGTTGTTTTAGTCGCGGGAATCGGCAAACATCCCACCCACATGAGCTGGTGGCAGCGCATCAAGGAGGCACTGGGTTCTGCAAAAACGGGACCGGAGCATCTGCGTCGCGGCAAGTTGGGTGAACAGGCGGCGAAGCGTCATCTGCAAAAGGCCGGGCTGAAATTTCTCACCGCCAATTTCCGCGCCAAACACGGAGAGATCGATCTCGTTTTTCGCGATGGCGAGATACTCGTCTTCGTCGAGGTCAAAACGCGTTCTTCTGAAGAATGGACCCGTCCCGCCGCCGCCGTGGATGCGCGCAAACGCAAACTGCTTTCCCAAACCGCGCTCGCCTATCTCAAGCTGTTGAAAAATCCGCCGGTGAACATCCGCTTCGATATCGTGGAGGTCTTGCTGAAGGATGGCGATGTGGATGAGGTGAGGCACTTACCCGCGACCTTCAGCCTGAGCAAGCCGTATCGCTACGGCTGAAATGGCTGCGGTAAACCGTATAGGGTTGAATCTCTTTGAATTTATCGGCAGAAAGGCGCTTCAAATCTCATGACTATGCGCCTCCTCACCGGATTCTTGGCGGCTGCGCTGCTCACCAGCAGTGCCCAAGCTGATGCGAACTGGCCCAGCCTCCTTGGCCCGAACGAGCCCGGTCATGCCCAAGGCAAGAACATCCCCACGGAGTTCGCCGAGGGCAAAGACGTCCGCTGGAAGGTGGCGATCCCAGGTGAAGGCTGGTCCTCGCCCGTGGTGTTGGATCAGCAGATCTGGATGGCCACCGCGGAAGATGAAGGCAAATCCCTGCGCGCGATCTGTGTGGAGCGGGAGACCGGCAAGCTGCTGCATAACATCGAACTCTTTAACATCCCGGCCCCGGCACCCATCCATGCGCTGAACAGTCATGCCTCGCCCACGCCGATCCTTGAGGCAGGCCGCGCCTATTTCGCCTTCGGCATGTATGGCGCCGCGTGTGTGGATACGAAGTCCGGCAAGGTGCTCTGGAAGAACACGGTGTTGCCGCATGATCACGGCGGCAATGGCCCCGGCAGTTCGCCCATCTTGTACAAGAATCTGTTCATCCTGAATTGCGACGGTACTGAACTGCGTTACGTCGTGGCGCTCGACAAAGACACCGGCAAGCAGGTGTGGAAGACGGATCGCTCCAATGATATGAGCAAATCCAATCCGCAGATGCGCAAGGCTTACGCCACGCCCACCATCATCACGGTGAACGGCAAGGACCAGCTCGTAAGCCCCGGTGGATTTCGCCTGAGCACCTACGATCCGCTCACTGGCAAAGAACTCTGGTGGGTGGATATCCCGGGCTTCTCCAATGTGCAGCCGCCTGTATATCAGAATGGTCTCATCTACATCTCCACCGGTTTCAACAAAGCCCAGCTCTGGGCCATCAAACCCGGCGGCAAAGGCGATGTCACCGACACGCACGTGGTGTGGAAACACCTGAAGGGCGTGCCGAACAAACCCACGCCACTGCTCATCGGCAAAGAACTGTTCATGGTGTCCGACAACGGCATCATGACTTGTCTCGATGCGATGAATGGTGAAGAGATCTGGTCCGAGCGCGTGGGTGGTGCTTATTCGGCCTCACCGCTTTATGTAGATGGCCGTATCTACCTCTTCAGTCACACGGGCGAGATCACGGTGTTAAAACCGGGCCGTAAATATGAAGTGCTCGCCAAGAGCACCCTCGGCGATGGCTTCATGGCCTCGCCCGCCGTGGTGGATGATGCGCTCATCCTCCGCAGCAAGACGCATCTCTACCGGATCCAGAAATAAAAAAAGCGGCGTTCCAGTTGGAACGCCGCCGCGCAGGAGGAATGCGCTGGGGAATTGTGCGTGGTATTAGTCCACCCGGGCGATGTGCAGATCCCGCTTAATGACCTCACCCGTGTCCGGAGAGATGACCACTTCACCGATGTTCACATCCGTCGCCGGGTCATTCAGCTTGAGCGCCCAGAGGCGCACCCGCCAGACCGGTCCCATCTCGCTGTCTTCAAGCTTGGGCGCGGTGGCGACGACTTTGAGTTTCGCCAACAGCGGCTCTTTCAACGCGGTCCGGATGGCTTCATCCGAATCCACCTTGAGCTTGGCCGGGTTCGACGGTTCTGAACCGCCAAAGATCGGCTCGAGGAGACGCAATGGGCGTTCCACGGAAACCATCTTGCCCGCGGCAAACTTAACCTCCACCGATTTCAAGGTGGCGGTATGGTCGTAGTACACCACGTACCAGATGTTCGGTACGGTGGTGCCGATGGATTTCTCGGCGCGTACTTGGACGACCTTGTCTTTCGACTGTTCGCCCACGTATTTGTTACCTTCCTTCATCAACTGGAAGGCGGTTGCATCTGGCGGCGGTTCATTCGCATTGAGCGGGGACCAAGAGATCCCGGCCACCACCGCCGCTGTCACGAGCGTCAGACATAATAGTTTAGCATTCATGCCCTATAGAAGTGCAGGGGGCATGCCACGCCGGTATTTCCCGCCTCACCCCACGCCATCAATGACTTGCACAAACGCAGGCAAGAAAAAACCCGATGCTTGCATTGCAAATCCTGCAAACATCGGGCGTTTTGCAAACTGATCTTACTTCTTATTCGTCCAGTTGATTGCGTTGATCAAAAGCGTCTTGTAAGCCGGCAGATCATGTGCGCGGGCATCGTGGCCCAGCGTGATGGCCGCGATCCGGGTCTGCGGATGTTTGATGACGAAGACCTGCGGGAAGGTCTCGTTCTTGATCTTGGAATCCGCCGTGGCAAGCACCTCGATCGGCGTGCCGGTCTCATCTGGTTTGAAGTAGTACAACTCGTCCGTGATGGTGAAGTTCGCGGGCACGCCTTTCATGATAGGATGCTTCGCATTCGTCACCTTCACTTCGAACTCACCGAGCTTGTCGTGACCGCGTGAGCCACCGCCTGCGATGAGCTTGTTATACTCCGGCCATTCCTTCCAGTTGTACCACACGCCCGGATGCAGGAGCACGAGGCCTTTGCCCTGCGACACAAACTTGAAGAGCGCCTCGCGCAATTCCGGGGTATCGAAGCCTTTGCTGTTCACGCTGAACACAGCGACATCCACATTCGCGAGTTCGCGCGCGGTCACCGCCGGGTCCTCCGTGTAATTCACCGTCATGCCCGCTTCCTTCAGCGTGGCCATGTCGGCGAAGTTGAAGAAGCGTGTGTAGTCGTGCGAGCTGCCACCGCCCACCAGCAATACCTTCGTGCCCTTGTCCCAGATGAAGGTCTTGGCCGGTGCCACCGGCGCATTGGAGGCCACTTTCACGGGTTCTGCAGATGAGTGTCCACCCGCTCCAGGCAATTCCGCCGTGATGGCAACGGTGGTCGGAGCGAGTCCGTTCGCGTAGCTTTCAATCACCAGCTTCTCGATGACGGCGGTGCGCTTGAGCGGCTTGGTGTACCAGCGCAACTGGTTCTCTTTCACCAGACCTTCCGTCAACTTGGAACCCGGCACTTCCACCACGCGGATGAAGTCCGCGAACTCTTCGCCGTTCTTCATCGGCAGCTCTTCCTTCTGGCCGTCCGCATAGACCACGGTGACTTTCATCGCCGGAGCACCCGGCGTGTAGGGATGACCCCAGCCGGCGACACCGCCGAGGAAGTGCAGCTTCGTCGCGGCGAAACCGACCTTCGCCTCAACCTTCTGCGGGAAGGTGAAGGAGTAGGTGTTCTGCCCGCCACCTTTGAGCACGATCAAGTTGCGGCCATACTTCGCCGGATCTGCGATGTAGAAAGGCACCTCGCCCACTTTCACATCGCCGAACTTCACGAACTTCAGCGTGTCTTTCACGTTCTCTTCCTTGATGTAGAGGCCGCGGCGGGAATCCGCCGTATAAGCATCCCGCAGTTCGATGTAGCGGTACTTCTGCTCACCACCGCAGATGTAGGTCAGGATATCGCGCAGACCTTCCTCGCCCAACACCTCAAAGCCGCCCGGCATGAGCGACAGACCCGTGCTGCGTCGGCTCTTGATGTTGTCCTTCTTGATGGTCATCTCCCCGGCGGCGTTCTTGATGATGACCGCTTCCCGGTTTTCCTGCACCACGATGCCATCATAACTCTCGCCATCCTTGGTCTCGAAATTCACCGCCACGTAGTTCTGTTCCACCGCACGGTTAGGGTCGATGATGTGGACCAACAATTCCGCCGGGCCATGTGCGCCCATGCCGGTGAGCACCGGACCGACATCGCGGCCTTCATCACCCAGCTTGTGACACACGGCGCAGTTCACCGTGAACAGCTCCTTGCCCTTGGCCATGTTGCCGGGCTTCTCCACGGCATGGGAGAACTTGGCGATCAAGGCATCCTTCTCTTTCGCCTCCGGTCCGCGCAAGGCATCGATCAAATCATTCGCCTTCTTCGACACCTTGATGTTGGCGTGGGTACGCAGCCGATGGAGATTGGCCGGTCCAATCGTGGTCGGGTCCACCTGCTTGGCCTCCAGGGCATCCAGGAAGGACAACGTCCACTCGGCGCGTTTTATGAGCTGGCTGAACGCCACGCTCTGCATGCTGGCATTCAACTTCGGATAACTGCCGATGATCAACGCCCCGATCTTGGCTCCGGGCAGACCGCCCAAGGTCTCGAGGATGCCGCGTTGCAGATCATCGGAGGCATTACTGCCCAACACACTGCTCACACCCGGCAAGATGCTGTCATTCACGTGACGCACCGCCAGCAACGCCTGTGCGATCTTCAGACGTTCGTCATCCTTCTTGTCCGCGCTCTTCACGGCTTGAACCATCTCCGTCAGCAACGGATTCACCGTGTCGTCCAGCTTGCGGCCGGTATCCCAACGGACCGTGAGCGGCAGAGCCGCGATGGCGAGCTCGTCATTCGGCGACTTGAGCAACTTCTCCACCGCCGCCTGCAAGGCCACGGACCAGTCCGGGCGTACATTCGGCTTCAAACTCTGCACGAGCGCTTCCAGCACCGCTTGCTTCAGCGGGTCGGCCGTGGCCGGCTTGGTGCTCATGGCGATGACCAGGTTCGCGGCTTCTTCCGCATCCTGTTTCTCGGCGAGCTTCTCGGTCAGCGCCATCACCAGAGGGCGGAGCGGTGCCGGGTTCGCCGAGGCAAGCGCCACGGTGATGAGTTTGCGCGGCGCGGTGTTCGCGACCCCTAGCGCAGCGGATTGTAAGAAACCGTCCGACAATTTCGGATAGACGCTCACGAGAGCCATAGCCACATCATCATCCACTTCGAAACTGCCGAGCGAAACCAGCGCCTGGAGCTGCACCTGCGGATTCGGGTCCAACAATTCCCGGATCATGGCCTGATGCAATTGCGTTTCCGGTCCGCGCTGTGATGTCGGCGGTAGCTGTGCGATCCGCAGACCATTCTTCTTCACCGGGATGGAAGGCGCATTCACCGCGGCGACCAAGGTCGCTTCGTTCAAGCCACCGATGCGATGCAACGTCCAGAGGGCGGCGATGCGGGTGGCATCACTTTCCTTCGCCGCAGTCAGCGGCTGGATCTTGGCGGCGAGCGCCGGGTTCTCCGTCTCGGAGAGCAGACGCACTGCGCTCAGACGCACATTGTCATTCGGATGACGCAGTGCAGCGACGAGACCGTCGACGTCCTTGCTGAAGAGCTTGGGTAACGCGAGCTTCTTCGCGTCCTTGTGATCGATGCGCCAGATGCGGCCGTAGTAATGATCGCGATCCGGACGGATGGCGGCATTGCGCGGGCCGTGCTTCGGGCCTCGGGTGTCATTATGGATGACGGCCTGGTTGTAGAAATCCACCAGATACACGGCACCATCGGGACCGGTGCGCACTTCGATGGGGCGGAACCAGTAATCCTTGCCCGCGATGAATTCCACATTCTCACGATCCGGCTCACGCGCGGCGGTGTAGCTCACTCCGGCTGGAGTGACCACTTCATGATGCACGATGTTGATGGTCGGCTCCGTGGTGAAGTAGTTGTAATTGTATTTCTCCGGCCAGGCGCCACCGCCATAGATCACACAACCGGCGGCCGCCGTGAATTGGCCCACGAAATCGATCTGCACATAAGGCAACTGGTCATACGGGATGAGCGGATGCGTCGCGTGGGTCTTGCGCACCACGTTGAAGCTGTTCACGCCCTGCACGCGGCCTTTGGAGAGATTGTTCTCGCTCAACACCACATTCATGAGCAGGTCACCGCTTGTGGGTTGGGTGTAGAAGATCTCGTTGTCCCAAGAGACTTGCAGGCCCCAAGTGTTGCCACCTTTGGAGGAATACTGCTCGATGCCCGTGCCGTCGGGTTTGAAGCGGATGACGCCGGAGCCGATGTTGCCGAAGTCCTTCGAGCCATCACCATTCGTCACCTTCGGGCTGCTGCTGTAACCATGCGTGGCATAGATCCAACCATCGAAACCCCAGCGGATGTTATTGATGAGCGAATGCGTGTCGCGCGTGCCAAGGCCAGTGTAGAGCTTCTCCACCTTGTCCGCCTTGCCGTCACCATTCGTATCACGGAGCCACAGGATATCCGGCGCTTGGCTCACGATGACGCCATCCTTGTAAAAGGCGAGGCTCGTCACCAATTCGAGGCCATCATAGAAGACGTCTTTCTTATCCATCACGCCATCACCATCCGTGTCCGAGAGGATGGAGATCTTGTCGTGTGCCGGACGGTCGTAGCGACCCGTGGCCGGATCCACTTTACCATCGACCCAGCGTTGGACGAGGTCTTGGGTGTCGTTCGCATAACGGCCATCGGGATATTCCGGTGTCTCTGCGACCCAGAGGCGGCCTTGCGGATCCCAGTCCACATTCATCACCTTGTTGATGAGCGGCTCCGTGGCCACGAGCTTCATCTTGAACTCCGGATGGATGACCAGCTCTTTCAACTCCTTGTCCGGCCGGGAAGGACCACCCTCGGGATAACGCAGTGAATCGAGTTCTTCCTTGGAGCAGAATTCATCCACATTCGGGCGCTTCGCCGCCCAGGCCATGCCGCGCAACAGCACCGCGCGGAAATGCGGCATGTTAAAATTCGTATACATGTGGCCGGGGATCTGCACAAACGCCCGATGCGGCTGGCCGCCGGGCAGGGTGGCTTCATAGGTCCACATCTGCGGGGCGATGTCATACACGGTGATCTTGCCCTTGCCGGGCAGACCGCGTTGGTCGTTCTTGCGGGCGGAAGAGGTGTTCGGCGTGTAGGCACCACCGAGCACGGTGATGTCCGGCGAGAGATCCATGTCGTAGTAGATCTCATCGTTCATGTCGTAGTTCGCCACGCCCGTGGTGATCGGATGCGTGCGGTTCACGTAGTAGAAAGACATCGGGCCTTCCAGCCACTTGGTGGAGCCGGGCACCCAGGTGCCGCCGATGATGGACTTCAGATAATCCGCGCCTTCCTTCGTCTTCGGCACCGTGGCGGTGTGGATGACGGTCAGACCGCCGCCGCGCTTCAGGAACTTGTCCAGCCCCGCGCGCTTGTCCGCCGGGATCTCGCCACCGTCCTGCGAATACATGACGAGCAAGTCGGTCTGGTCGAGCTGGGCTTCGGTCGGGAATTCCATGCCGCCGCTCACCTTCATGCCGCGCTCGGTGAGGAGCTTGGTCCAATCCCCAAGGAAGCGTTCATGCTCATGCGCACCGGGGCCGTGGGTTTTCTTGCCGCCACGGATAAAAACGCGGAGGTCAGCCGCCTCCGTGACCAGGGCAGAGGCAAAAATGGCGACGAGGGCCAATAAGGCGATGAAAGGACGTTTCATAGACATGTTCGGGCGATTCCCGCCCAGCTTAGCAGAGACCGTTTTCAAAGGCAAACTCATGGATGTTGTCATCCTGTAGAAGCAGACGCTCAAGAGCCATGCCACCAATCCACCAGCACCTCGGCCAGAAGCACCTCGCAAGCCTCCTTTCATGATCGTCCTCGTCCTGAACCCCGCGCCATCAGGTCGGGGCGTTCTCGTCCTCGACCCTTCCGATTCCTCTCCTTGCCGCCGTCCTGCGACCGCGGGATAAGCAGGCGGAACTCTCCTGCCCGCCTTCCTTCCCTCGCACCGGTTTTCTCTGTTATCCGTTGTCTTCACGGGCAACAGTCTGCCTAAGTTTTCGTGGCAGCGTTAGCCTTCCATCGGCCCCATCGGTTCCATCGGCACAAAATTCTCAAAAAGTCGCTTTTTCATAATTGGCTGCTAACCCGCTTCGGGATAAAAACTCCTATCACCCCAAGACATGAACCCGGAGAAATGCCGGACCTGCCAGACGGAGATCCAGCCCGCTACCGCGAAGCGGACTGGCGGTCTGTGTATGCCTTGCACCATGCAGGCCGACCCCGCCTTTGCGGAAAAGGTGGAGGATGCTAAGATCTCGGATTCGGACAAGAACCCGACGATTTGGCAGCAAGTGCGATCCTTGATTTTCGTTCTCCTGGTTGGCAGCGCTTTCATGGCGGTCATTTTCATCGCCAAGATAGTCGTGTCCGTCATCGCGGGTTTGATCGCCAAGTTTGTGTTCAAGACCGGTTGGTCCACCGCGATACTGATCGGCCTAGGAACTTTTGTTGGTCTGGGTTTCCTCGGCATGTTGTTAGACTTGGACTGGCCCGGGCGTAATCGATCCAGACGCAAGCCACCGGAGAAATGACCGCCCTCCGATCTCATCAAGAGAGTTCTCGGCTGGTCAGCGGCCAGGCAAGAACTGCAGAAGTGCTTTGGATGAAAATCCGGATTCTTCCCTACAAATCCAATCGTTGACCGTCGCGAAACAAAGATTGGAACCAATTCCAGTCTGCCTCTGTGATTTCAAATTTATTGTGATAGCTATTCGGCAGTTTACGTGACGGACACTGCTTTGACACCATTTCGGGGGTAACGATGATTGGGGCCTCCAAGGCGCATTCAATTACTTTGCATGCGAACATCGCCGGGTATGTTTCAGCGCGCCTCTTGTAGCTGTTGTCCCAAGGTTGCAGGTATCGAGAGTTTTGTTTGAATTCTTTCTCTTCCTTAGCGTAATAACCGAGCGTCTTTTCGAACTTAATTGGCGGATTGTAATCAATCATGCAATTGCTGGGTACATGCCCTTCATTTTCCATATACCACGCAGCAGCTTCCCAATGGTCATCGAAGCGCGCTTCCACTTTGAGCAAAGCTGTTAGGCACCAGAAGGCTGCTTTGCCTTTGTAAGCGGCCTTTTTCGCGCAATACACAATGTGATGCCCCACATCCAGCTTTGGCGCAAAAGCCCAAGAGCGACAAAGTGCTGAGATAGCTGGGGAAGACATTTGAAAATCCGGTTCACGTCGGCACGAGCCATCAATGAAGGGAGGCAGTTCATACTCAACTGCACGTTTACGACCAAGTGCTGTGTAAGCAAGCGGTCGGTATGTATTGAATAGATATTTTGACTTAAACGGCATGGTTTAGCTCTATTCTGATAACTATGCAGACCGTTGAATTCTGGTCTTCAGCATCATGGTCATCAAGTAACAACTCCATGCGTTGATTTAATGCTGATCTGGTTGAATTCAGCATATTCTCTTGCCGGAAAATTTTCTTGCGACAATACCGACCATGCTGAGCGCCGGACGGACACGCTCCAAAAGGAAAGACGGCCGGATTACTCCGGCCGTCTTTTTGCTGAAATGATTTTGGCGGTCGGTGACTACTTCTGCTGCAAGAAGACGTGCACGCCCTTCTTGTTGCTGGAGAGCACGTCCATCTTCTTGTCACCGTTCAGATCACCCACGGTGATCTGCGTGCCTACGCCGGAGTTATCATCAATGAGGTGCGGGATGAATTCCGCCGTCTTGCCCTTGCGCTTCAGCTCGAACCAGTAGAGCACCGCAGGGGCACCCGGTTCGGCATCCTTTAGCGGGCCATGCGCCCAGAAGCGCTTGCCGGTGACGAAATCTTTCAAGCCATCGCCGTTGATATCCGCTACCACCAAAGCATGGGGCTGGGTGAACTTCACCCCCTGCGGGTTGTCCGATTCCTTGGTGTTCACGAGAATGTGCTCCTTGAAGCTGATGGTGCCGCCGCTGCGGACCTGCTCATACCAAGCGATGCCATAGCCATGAGCATCCCAGCTCGTGATGACATCGTTCAGGCCATCACCGTTGATGTCATAGCAGAGCATCTGGGCGCCACCGCGCATGCCTTCCGGCACGAAGTTGAATTTGTGCTGCGTCCACTCGCCGCCCTTGCGGAAGTCCTTGGGCTGCTCGAACCAGCCTTCCTTGTCCAAGATATCCGCCTTGCCGTCGCCATTGATATCCCCGGCGCCGTAGCCGTGATAATAGCGGAAGTACTTCTTGGCATCCGTGGTGGAGATGGGCCAGAACTTCGCCTTGGCGGTCGGGTTCTTCCAATCGATCTCCGCAAAGCCAAGCTGGCCGCCCGTGTAGGCGAGGATCTCCGGTTTGCCATCACCCGTCACATCCGCGAAGTCAGGGGATTCACCATCCGTAACGTCAAAGATAACATGCTTCTCCCACTCGCCGCCCTTGTTCTGGGGGTTGCGATACCATGAGGTGTCTTTGCCCGGCCAGGAATAGACGAGGATATCCGTCCAACCATCGTTATCGAAATCGTAGCAGTAGCTCAGGAAGTAATCTGAGTAGCTCTTGGCACCATCATAATTCTTCTCGGGCGGCTTGGTGTATTCATGCCGTTGCTTGAAATCCGGACCGGCATACCAGTAAGGACCGGCGCAGATATCCATCTTGCCGTCGTGATTGAAATCACCGTAATGCGCGCCCTCAGACCAGAAGACATCGGTCACTTGGAGACGCTGGAACTTGGGCGCTTTATCAGCCGCCGAAACACTCGTGGCCACGACCATGACGGCCAAGACACTGGGACAAAGAAAACGTTGGAACATGCCCATATCATCCGTGGGCAAGGCCCGGTGGTCAAGCGGGACGAAGCATTGTTTGATGAACGCTTACGCCGCGCGACTCAAAGCACGACGTCTCAGGAAAACGGTGACAAAGCAGAGCAGCAAAGCCGCCGGAATCACCCCGACTTCAGGGACTTTCCGGTAAGTGATGCTGGAGATGGCGAACTCCTGCGGGTCGGGATTGTTACCGGCAATGTTGTCTGAACTGCCAAAGGTAAATTGAAAGCTCGAGATCTCGTTGGTGTAGACCATGTTCACATTACCGGCACTGCTATATCCCGCCACATCCTGACCTATGGCAGTCCCACCAGAATAGGTGACGAGACTGCCAACGGTGACCGTAGGAATCGCGGTCCCAGTCTTCGTGGTTCCCGAGATGTTGTTTACCACATCCTGAAACGCGAAGTTAGAACTGCTCCCTTTGCGGTCAGCATCGATGTTATAGAGGGTTAAGGAAACATCCGTCGCCAACGTATTGAGGAACGTGACGGTCACCGTGATCGCTTGCGACGTCGTCGAGAAGTCCACATTAGCCGTCAAACCCGATGAAATGGCGGGAGAACCTGAAGTTAAGGCCGAAGTGTTGCCGCTGAAAGCCACGGTCACATCATTCTTGCCATCCGCATCCAAATCATAGGTCTGGGTCAATGAACCGGCGGACCACGTTACGGTTGACCAATCCAGAACCACTGCGGAAGTAGTTGCGGCCCAGAGGAGGAACACCACCAAAATGGCTCGCGCCAAATACGACATACAACCTGACCAGCATGACACATTATTCGTGCAGAACACAATATGGTCAGAAGGCCTTAATCATTAGCGCCAATGAGCAGGCAAAACGCCTTGATAGCCGCCCTTAAAATAGGCGTCGGAGGACGTAGGTGTGTGTCACATTTTGTCCATTTCGTGGACTTGACCGTTGACGCCACAATATTTGGTGTGCTAACTCTCCTCTACCACATCCAGAAGTAGTGGTGGAAGCAGTGGTGTTCTTTTATGCGCTGTCCAAAGTGCGCCTGTCAGGAAGATAAGGTAATTGACTCGCGGTCCTCCCGTGAAGGGTCAACTATCCGCCGACGCCGTGAATGCCTTGGCTGTTCCCACCGTTTCACTACTTACGAGGAGATCGAACGCGCCCGGTTGATGGTCATCAAGCATGATGGTCGCCGGGAGGAGTTTTCACGGGATAAACTGTTCTCCGGCATCCAGATGGCGTGCCGGAAACTGTCTGTCCCCTCTGACAAGATGGAAGCCTTGGTGGATCAGATCGCCGAGGATATCACCGACAAGTACGAACATGAGGTGCCGTCCATGGCCGTGGGCGAACGCGTGATGGAAGGATTGCGCGAGCTCGACCACGTCGCCTACGTGCGCTTCGCCAGCGTTTATCGTGGCTTCCAGGAAGCCACTGATTTTGTGCAGGCCGTTAAAAAACTGGAGGTGCGACATGATACAGCTACGTTCCGACTGCCTGGTCTTTAAGCTCGCCAATGGGGACGCCATCCCCTGCTCCGTGGAGCAGGTGACAGTGGAGCTCATGGGCGACGCGATCGAGACCCTGGATCCCGACCTGATCCGCCACGCGGCAGCAGCAGTACTCCATTACTTCAAACATGAACAGGGGCGGGAATACGTTTCCATCAATGAATTCTCCGAAGCGCTGGAGCATGTGCTCCAAGGTTTCGGACTGACGGTGAAGAACGAGCCGGAGACACCCCCCAAGCAGGGCCGGATTGTCCGGACGGATCTGCGCCAACTGGCTTGCGATTCGGGCAAAGGCTTCGAACTGCATTTCTTCCCCTGTCTGCGCAAGGAGATGGAGAAACAGATGGTGAAGTCCCCGAACGTCATCTGCTTCACCGGGCTCCGCAGTTGCGTGAAGCAACTGGTGGGCGCGCAACGCTGGTCCGTGCGCTGCCAGACGCTCAACGACCAGATCGTGGAGTATCTCCGCGAATGCCTCCACCGCGAACCGCACGGTGACTGCGCCCTCGTAGTGCAGTAAATACCGGTCCGCCAGCCGGTCATTTCAATCAGTTTGCCCCTTCGGCAAACTGGTTGCCTGTCCCCCGCTCATCGGGCTTGCTTAGGCAGCCAGTCCTCGTTCATAACACACCCATGCTAGCCAAGGTGTGTTCGGCCTCGGTTCAGGGAATCGACGCCTATCCGGTAGAAGTGGAAGTGAACGCGGCGTTCGGTGATCTCAAGATCGTCGTCGTGGGTTTGCCGGATGCTGCTGTACGTGAATCCATCGACCGCGTCGGCACGGCCATCACGAACTCCGGTTTCAAGTTCCTCATGGGCCGCACCACCATCAACCTCGCCCCCGCTGATGTGCGCAAGGAAGGCCCGAGCTTCGATCTCCCCATCGCCGTGGGCATGCTCGCGGCCAGTGAGCAATTTGCCTGCGATCAACTGGAGAATTTCCTGCTCACCGGCGAGCTGGCCCTGACCGGTGCCATCCGCCCGGTGAAAGGCGTTCTGGCGATGGCCCTGCGCGCGAAGGCTGAAGGCAGGGCAGGTATTCTTGTGCCGGTAGATAACGCTCCGGAAGCCGCCGTGGTGAAGGGCTTGAACGTCATTCCGGTCCGTAATTTGCGCGAGGCCGTCGCGTTTCTCGAAGGTGAAGTGAAGATCACGCCGCTACGGGTGGATGTGAACGGCATCTTCGACCAGCCACAGGATGATGATGTCGATTTCAGCGAGGTGAAAGGGCAGGAGACGGTGAAGCGCGCCCTCGAGATCGCCGCAGCTGGTGGCCATAATCTGTTGCTCATCGGCCCACCCGGTACCGGCAAGTCCATGCTCGCGAAACGATTGCCCACCATCCTGCCGCCGCTCACGCTGGATGAAGCACTGGAGACGACCAAGATCCATAGCATCGTGGGTCTCTTGCAAGCAGGGCAGGCACTCGTCACCCGGCGTCCCTTCCGCGCACCCCATCATACAGCGAGCGATGCGGGATTACTGGGCGGTAGCATGAATCCGACCCCGGGCGAGATCTCCATCGCGCATCATGGGGTGCTCTTCCTGGATGAATTGCCGGAGTTCAAGCGCAGTGCGCTCGAGACGATGCGCCAGCCGCTCGAAGAAGGCAAAGTGACCATCTCACGGGCCGCAGGCACGATGACTTTCCCGTCGCAATTCATGCTCATCGCGGCGATGAATCCGACGCCGGATGGGAAAATGCCGGCGGAATCCCGCAGCTCGCCGCGCGATATCCAAAATTATCTCAACCGCATCTCGGGGCCGTTGCTGGATCGCATCGATATCCATGTGGAAGTGCCGCAGGTGAAGTTTCAGGAGATGACGAGCGGCAAACCCGGTGAGAGTTCGGCCGCCATCCGCGAACGGGTCGTCGCCGCGCGACAGGTGCAACAGCAACGCTTTGCCAGCAAACCGCGCCTGACCTGCAACGCGCGCATGGGCAGCAAGGAGCTCAAGGCATATTGCGTGCTGGATGATACTGCGCGGGACATGCTCCAGCTCGCCATGAGCGATATGAACCTCAGCGCCCGCGCGTACGACCGCATCCTGAAAGTCGCACGGACCATCGCGGACCTGGCGGGAACGGAGAATATCCAGAGCGATCATCTGGGTGAGGCGATCCAGTTCCGGTCATTGGACCGGCAGTTGTGGACATAATCATTATCTCCGGGCATCTCATCATAATGAGGTCGCCATCTCATATTTTATCAGGTTTAATCACACCAACTCAGTCAAAGACTCCTTCTTTTCCGGGGTTGATGCTGTATCACTCGCTAACAGGACATTATGGCGAATATCCTTATTGTGGATGACGAGAAAGCGCTCCGGCAGGGTCTGGTGTTCGTGCTGGTGCGGCTCGGCCATACAGTGCGTGAAGCAGATGATGGCCAGCAAGCTCTCCGGTTGGTGGCCGAGCAAGCACCCGATCTCATCATCACCGATCTCTTTATGCCGGAGAAAGATGGCATCGAGGTCATCCGGGAGATTCGCCAGATGCATCCACAGCTCCCGTTGATCGCGATGTCCGGCGGTATCCAGGGGGATTACGATACATTCCTGCGCATGGCCAAGCGTCTCGGAGTCAGTGGCACTCTCAGCAAGCCCTTCTCCATCCAAGATTTTCGGGCCACAGTAGAAAAGGTTTTGGGCGAGCAAGCGTGAGGCTCTGCCACAGCAGGTCACGTATTTATCGGCGCTCCCTTTATGAAGTGATGCCTCTCCAGCTCGCATCCCGCACTCGACAAGGGGGTTTGAACTGGTGGAAATTTCCTCATGGCCGCAAAGAAAGACGTCAAATCACGCTACCGTGTGTTGCGCGGAAATGAGATCGCCATCGGACCCGGGAAAGCTGACTTGCTGGAAGCCGTCGCAGAGAGTGGCTCCATCGCCGAAGCCGCCCGCTTCCTAGGTCTCTCCTATATGCGGGCGTGGTCCATGCTCAAGACCATGAACGCGTGCTTCCGTGAACCGGTAGTGGAGAAAAGTCGCGGCGGAGAAAAACACGGTGGGGCCGTGGTGACAGAATTTGGGCGACAGGTATTGAAGCAATACCGGCAACTGGAAGCCAAAGCAGCGAAGGCCACGGCCAAGGAAACTGCGGCCTTGCTTATGGCCTTGAAGTGATCTCGGCCGTTTCCCTCGTATCACTCAATGCAGGGAACGCACAGCGTAGTACGCTATCGCCGCCATGATGGCGCCACAAGGGATGGTGATCACCCAGCAGAGCACGATCTCGCCCACTTTTTTCCAATGGGTCTGCCGGGTGGTGATGCCGATGCCCATCAATGAGCCCACGCTGACGTGGGTGGTGCTCACCGGCAAAGACAGATAGCTCGCCAGACTGACCAACAAGGCCGTGGAAAGATTCGCCGCGAAGCCTTGCCCCGGATTCATGGCCGTCACTTTCTTGCCCAAGGTTTCCGCCACCTTATCCGCATCCAGCAAGGCACCCAAGGCGATGCCCAAGGCCACGGCTAAAATCGCCCAACGTATGTCCAAGGAACCGGAGACCAGCAGCAGGGCAGCCATCTTGGGCGTGTCATTGAGACCACGGGCGAAGCTGGCGGCTCCGCCACTCAAGTAGTGCAGCAGGTCGAGCTTACGCGTCCGGTGATCGGGCGCGAGTTTCAGGGACTTCAAGAGCAGATAGATCGCTCCACCAGTCACGATGGCCAGTAGTGGACTGATCAACAGCGGCTGGGCGAAGTTTTTGCCCAAGGCAGCGAACCGGACTTCGGTGCCACTGCCTGCCAGACCTGCGCCCACCAAGGCCCCCATGAGCGCGTGCGTGGTGGAGACGGGAAAGCCCAGCTTCGTCGCCAGCAGACTGGTGCCAGCCGCGCCCAAGGCCACGGCCAGCAGAAACTCCGGCGATTGAGCCAATGCATCCGGCACGAGCCCTTTGCCGCTGAAGGTTTTCAGCATGCCTTGCGCCAAGAAGAGCGCCGCGAGCGAGCCGGCAAAGGTGGCCGCCGTGCCCCACCACAAGGCACCACGCAAGGTGGTGGTGCCCGTGCCATAAAGGGAGGCGACGCCTTTGAAATTCGCGTTCGCGCCGTTGGTGTAAGCAACGAAACAGACGGCCAAAAAGATCAGGGTGACAGCCACGATGAGATCAGTGTGCCTTGCCTTCTTTGGTCTCGGCGGGCAGCGACTTGCCGTCCAGCCAGACGTATTCCTTCCACGCCCCTTCGTAGAGTTTCACGTTGGGATAACCCGCCACATGCGCGAGGTAGAAGCGAAGCAGACTGCCCTCACGCGAGGTGCCGCAGTAGCAGATGATCTGCTTGTCCGGCGTGATGCCCGCGGCTTCCAGTTGCGCTTTCACTTCAGCAAAGGGTTTGAACTGATGCGTGTTCTTGGAATCCATGAGGCGGGCCCAATGAAAACTGATGGCACCCGGGATGTGACCTTTGCGCAACCAGATGCCATCCTGGCCGAGGTATTCGTTCTTGGGCCGGGCATCCACCAAAAGATGACCGGGCTGGTCTTTCAACTTGATCACCTCGGCCGCCGTGGCCGCGATCTGTGGATTGCGTTTGCCGGGTAGTTTGCCCTTGGGATTCCCGAAGTATTCCTGAGTGGGTTTGTAGCCAGCCGCTACCCAGCCGCGCAACCCACCATCGAGGATGCGGATATCTTGAACGCCGAATTTCTCCAATACATGCGCTACCATAGTGGCGCTCAGAATCTCGTCGTTCGGCAACGTATCGCCTGTAGCATAGAGAATGTGTGTGCGGTCCTTGTCCACTCCGGCGCGAAGGAGCAATGCCTTGGTGAGATCATCGGGCAGGTATTGGACCGGAACCCCTTTGTCCGTGCCGCGCAAGGTATCAAACTCAAGATGCTGCGCGGTGGGCAGATGACCACGGAAGTAATCTTTATAACCGCCGCGCGTATCCAGCACGATCGGGCGCTTGGCCAGTTCGGGATGTTCGATGAGTTTCTTGGCTTCGGCGGGCGAGATGATCCCGATCTCAGCGCGAGCGACAGCGGTAGTGAGGAGTAGCGCGCAAGCGACGAGGCTGTAGATAAGGTTTTTCATGAGCAGTAATGGATCTCTCCCGGGTTACCGGTCTTGGTCTGATGAATAACGTATGCGTAATTACGCATATGTTGCACGGATTGGCAAATTAAATAATCACCCTTTGCCTAGGGCGTTCTGTCGGGAGTCTTTCTGAGCGGTCCGGACGGCTTCCGATATATTTGACAAAATATAACGTATTTGGTTCTGTCTGCTCATGTCAGGGAAAGGACATTTGCAAACACAGTCCGCTTTCACGCTCATCGAGCTGCTCGTAGTGATCGCCATCATCGCGATCTTGGCGGCCATGCTTTTGCCAGCGCTCTCCAAGGCGAAGGAGAAGGCGCTTGAGACGACCTGCCTGAACAATCTCAAGCAGATCGGGCTGGGCTATGCGATGTATCGCACGGACAACAAGGAGTTCAACTCGCTGTATCGCAAATGCCCGGATACACCAAACGATCCGTTCGGTCTGTCGGCGGGTGTGCCCTCAGGCATCGGTCCGGGGAATCCGCCACCAACAGGACCCAATGAGGTGTGGTGGGCACCTTATGATCCGTATCAAGTGCCGGATGGTCCGGCCGGACCTGGCTTCAAAGAGGGATTGCTGTTCCCGTACCTCGGCGTGACGAACATCTTCAAGTGCCCGGTGGAGCCGCAGTGGCAGTGTGGTTACGGGATGAATTACACGGATGGTGGTCCGATGAACCGCCCCGATGGCTTCATCCGCCGGACCACGGAAGTGTTGGTGATCTGGGATCATCGGCGTAGCCCCGGTTGCTCGGATTCACGCATCCCCATGCCGCCGCGTCCGCCTTGGGTTTCTTTCACGAACACCAGTCATTACCCGGACCGCCACTTGGGTCGTATGAACGGGCTCTACTACGACGGCCATGCCGAAGCAACCGCCCCGACGAAGTTGAGCGTGCGGAATTTCCGGGAAGCGGGGTTTGGTCCCGAGGTAAGCGGGTATCCCGGGGAGTAGCGGGCTGGTCGGCTAGGGGTTGTGTCTGCCGGGAAAAGTGCCTATATTTTAAATCACTCATCAGGTCCGACATGAAATCCAAGCTCGGCATAGCTGTACTGTTATTCGTGACGGGTGTTCTTATCTTAAGCCGCCGCCCGGAGCCGCAACTTCCATCGCCGGAACCAGCTCCCGTCCCGCAGTTGCCAGCGGCCCAACCAAAACGCTCGGCCTCCTTGCGCCTGCCCACCCCCAAACTGAGCGAACATAAAGATGCCAAAGCGGCTGCGGAAACCAAGGCGAGGCAATTGCTCACCTGGCTGGAGAAGGGAAACACAAACCAGTTATCCACCGAGGTGTTGAGCCAGTATCTGGCGATGAACCAGCGCAGTGCGGAGAGTTTGCTCGCCGCGTTTCGCACTACGGGTGACAAGGATTTGCTTAAGGAAGCACTGGAGAAATATCCGGATGATCCGCGGGTGAATTTCACGGCCCTCTTTAACAGTGATACACCGGAAGAACGTCAGCAGCGCTTGGAGGCGCTGAAAAAGGCAGACCCGGATAATGCGATGGCGAATTTCCTCGCGGCCCAAGAGGCGTTCAAGGCGGGCAATACGGATCTGGCCGTGCAAGAGCTGATGGCGGCGAGCGGCAAGACGGGTTGGCAGGATTATTCCCGCGAGTTCACGCAGTCGGCCGAGGAGGCATATCGTGCCGCGGGTTATTCCGAAGCGGAAGCCAAGGCGATGGCGGCCACGGGATTAGTGTTGCCGCAATTGCAGGAACTGCGGGATCTGGGGCGGAAGGTGAATGACCTGGCGGGGTTGTATCAGCAGGCGGGGGATTATGATTCCGCTCTGGCCGCACGGCAGATCGGGCTAAGCCTGGGCGAGCGGTTCACGGAGCCAACCGCAGATAATTCACTGCTAAAGCAACTCGTCGGTATCGCGATCCAAAACCAGATCTTGGCGTCCATGAACCCCGCCAGCCCGTATGACAACACCGGAAGGACGGTGCAACAGGAGTTGGAAGCGCTGAAGCAGCAACGGGATGCCATCCGCGAGCTGGTCCAACAAAGCGGCAGCATCTTCTCCACGCTGAACGAGCAGGAGATCGAGAGTTACTTCGACCGGCAAAAGACGTTCGGGGAGCTCGCGACGATCCAGTGGTTGATCAGCCGGCAGAAGAAGCCATAATAAGGGCGTCAGAGTGGTGGTAGAAGATGGATTCGAACCATCGAAGGCGTAAGCCAGCAGATTTACAGTCTGCCCCCGTTGGCCACTTGGGTATTCTACCGTGCCAATCCGTCCCCGTTGCAAGGGACGCGAATTAAGCCAAACACTCCGGCGCTTGTCAACCCGTGGTTCCTCACCTATTTTCGCGCCCATGTTCGATTCGTTGACAGGCAAACTGCAGAACGTATTCCGAAACTTGCGCGGCTTGGGCAAGATCTCGGAGTCCAATATCGCCGATTCCTTGCGCGAGGTGCGCATGGCGCTGCTGGATGCCGATGTGAATTTCAAGGTGGCGCGGGACTTCATCGAAAACGTGAAGCAAAAGGCGCTGGGGCAGGACGTCATCCAGACGGTCCACCCGGGCCAGCAGGTGATCAAGCTTATCCATGATGAGATGGTGACGTTGCTGGGCTCCACGAACGCGGGCCTAAATGTCTCCGGAAACCCCGCCAATATCATGATGGTGGGTCTGCACGGCTCGGGCAAGACGACTTCCAGCGGCAAGCTGGCGCGGCTGCTGGTGAAGCAGAACCGCCTGCCGCTATTGGTGGCGTGCGATGTGTATCGCCCGGCGGCCATGGACCAGTTGGAGACGCTGGGCAAGCAATTGGACATCCCGGTCTTCCTGATGCGCGGCGAGACGGATGTGCAGAAGATCGCGAAGGGCGCGCTGGAGTTCGCCAAGGCGAACAACCGCAATACGTTGATCTTCGATACGGCCGGCCGTTTGCAGATCGATGAACCGCTGGTGCTGGAGCTGGTGAAGTTGCGCGACTTGATCAAGCCGCAGGAGATCTTGCTGGTGCTGGACGCGGCGACGGGTCAGGAGGCGGTGAATGTGGCGACGCATTTCGACCAAGCCCTGAACATCACGGGCGCGATCCTGACAAAATTGGACGGTGATGCGCGCGGCGGTGCGGCGCTGAGCCTCAAGACGG
>JAURFH010000438.1 GCA_030834415.1 Verrucomicrobiota bacterium
GATTTTGCCATCCCTGGTAACGACGATGCTTCTAAGAGCATTCACTTGATTGTTTCTGAATTGGCCAACGCCATCTTGGAAGGAACAGCTGAGCGCAAGAAAGAGAAGACCGAAGACGATACCAAAAAAGTGGCTGTTGAAGCCGAAACCCAAGAAGGGTAATCTCCATACTTATGACGAATATTTCTGCTGCTGACGTAAACAAGTTGCGCCAAATGACGGGTGCTGGCTTGATGGATTGTAAGAAGGCCTTGATGGAAACCAATGGCGACTTCGAAGCTGCTATTGATTACCTGCGTAAAAAAGGAGCGAAAATCTCTGAAAAGCGCTCTGATCGCGATGCTTCTGAAGGGGCTGTTATTGCCATGACTTCAGCTGATGCCTCTGCAGGTGTCATCATCGAGTTGAACTGCGAAACTGATTTCGTAGCCAAGAACGAAGGTTTCGTGGCTGTGGCTAAAGAGATTGCTGAAATCGCTTTGAACAACAAGCCTGCTGATTTGGAAGCTTTGAAGGCGTTGCCCATGGGCGGTGCTACCATCGCTGCTCGCTTGTTGGACGAAATGGCCAAAATCGGCGAGAAGATCGATGTTTCTAAAT
>JAURFH010000439.1 GCA_030834415.1 Verrucomicrobiota bacterium
CAATCGCACTCAAATTCACGCACGCCTCCGTCTACCCGTCTCCGCTGCGGCTGGTCCTCCAAGGACACAGCCGAGTTCCTTGCCAACACAGCACCATATTTCCTCATCCCAATTCGTGTTAATTCGTGAAATTCGTGTCTTCTCCTAATTTGTCCTATCCATTGACGGCTCCGGCCATCGCGCATAACGTTTGGCTGACATGATTGCTGCCAGTGCCACAAAAAATGCGTCGCCCGCCGGTTTTCGCGTGGGGGATGAGCGCCTGATCAAGGTGTCGGAGAATGCTGCCCGGAAGGTGAGCAGTCTGCTGACGAAGCAGGGGCGGCCGGAGGGGGTCTTGCGCGTGGCGGTGGTGGGGGGCGGTTGCTCGGGCTTGCAGTATAAGATGGATCTGCAGGATAAGCCGGCGAATCGCGACATCCTGGTGAATTCGGGCGGGATCAAGGTGGTGGTGGATCCGAAGAGCGCGTTGTATGTGACGGGGTCGGAGCTGGATTACTCGGATGCGTTGCAGGACGGGGGCTTCAAGGTGAAGAATCCGAACGCGGCGACGAGTTGTTCGTGCGGGGAGAGTTTCAGCGCGTAGGTGCCGGGCAGATG
>JAURFH010000440.1 GCA_030834415.1 Verrucomicrobiota bacterium
CCATGATCCTGAACAACCAGCATCTCGGCATGGTGGTGCAGTGGGAAGACAACTTCTTCGGCGGCAACCGCGGGCACACCTACCTCGGCAACCCCGAGAACCGCGCGCAGGTCTATCCTGATTACGTGAAGGTCTGCACCAGTTTCAACATCCCGTGCGAGCGCGTGCTCTACAAGAAGGACCTCAAGGCCGCCATCCAGCGCATGCTGGACTCCAAGACCGCTTACGTGCTGGATATCGTCACGCCGTATTCGGAACACGTACTGCCCTTCATCCCGGCTGGCCGCACCGTGGCAGACATGATCTACTGATCAATGATTTATTGAACATAGGGGAGACGCACTGCGTCTCCCCTTTTTTGTTTTCATACTAAACCTTGAGCCCGGACGGCTCTTTGCTAACTTTTACAACATGTTACGCGGGATTTGCCTTTTGGCCGCCAGTCTGTTCCTGAGCCTCAGCGCCGGAGCAGCCGAGTTGAATTTTGATTTCACCACCACACCTGCCGGCAAAACGCCTGAGGGCTTCAAGAGCTATCTGGTCGGCACCGGCCCAACCCCGGTCTGGCAGGTACTTCAGGATGATGCCCCTTC
>JAURFH010000441.1 GCA_030834415.1 Verrucomicrobiota bacterium
GGGTGAAGGCGTGATGAATGAGGAACAGACAGTCTTGCGGGAGGTGAGGTGGAGGAGCAACATGGGGGAAATGCCGAAACGTCCAACATCCAACACCCAACGTCCAACGTCGAGAGATGGGGTCGTGGGGTGTTCAATATGCCAAAAAGCAAAGGACGCTCTCGGCGGGCGGATGCTCTTTTCCCCCTCACCCCGGCCCTCTCCCCAGGGGAGAGGGGGATGGGAGTCTGAGGGCTTAAGCGAGGGCTGCTGTGGCTTGGTCGCTCAGATGCTTCGGCGGCGGCCGGCTGAGGACAGCCAGCCCTACCAACTGGCGTGGCTACGAGACTTCCCGGTGTGGTGGGTGGTGTGCTGGTTGTTGATGGCGTCCTGTTTGGACATGATGGCGCTCGGGTCGGGGACGGTGCAGCCGGTGCCGGAGTGGATCGGTGGCTCAGCAGACAAACAGGAGATTCAACTGAGCAAAGTGGTGAAGGTGCCGGAGGATTTGTTGAGGGGAATTTTATTGGTGGCGGTGGAGGGGGAGGCGACGATTTCGGTCAATGGACAAGCGGCGGGTCAGACCTCGCAACGGGAGCGGGCGGAGAGTTTT
>JAURFH010000442.1 GCA_030834415.1 Verrucomicrobiota bacterium
TTCTCTTCTTTGCTTCATCCATTGAAGTATAGAAATCAGATTCAATTCCCGCACTCAAATTTCCTTCAATGTATTCCGCTTTTGATATAACGTATATTGTTTTCATAAATTGGTGGGCATAATCGGACTCGAACCGATACGCTCTTACGAGCAACAGATTTTAAGTCTGTAGTGTCTGCCATTCCACCATATGCCCATAACTAAATTTGGTAGCCGAGGTGGGAGTCGAACCCACAGTGCTTTCGCGGTTGATTTTGAGTCAACTGTGTCTGCCATTCCACCACCCGGCCATAAAGTGAAGCACTGGCGGTAGGATCCTGCGTCTCCGCGCTATTGGTTCATCAGCAGGTGAGTCATCCCCAAGATATCCAGTGCTTATTTTCTTTCTGACTGCTTGTTGAGTTGGTAATCTCACGCATTGGCCCAGCAGCTAGGCTCTCTTTTCATGACTTCATCTAACTGTGTACTCTCTATCCAAAACATAATGTCGAGATAGCAGACGGCACTCGTTTTTTCCACCGTTAGCTCTACGGCAAGAATTCATCACTACTAAGCAAACAGGTTTACGAGACCTGAAGTATTTCC
>JAURFH010000443.1 GCA_030834415.1 Verrucomicrobiota bacterium
CACGGTTTCATACGCGAGCTGGTCCGGGGATAACATTCTTGGGCTATGCATGGATAATCGTGTGGGCTTTCGCTATGTTGAAGATTTGGCGGAAACGTTCCAATGACCGCATGACCTTGACTGCATAAATGCCGCGCTCCTCAGTTCGCGTAGCGAACACCGATGGTAGCCGTGGGTTTCAACCCACGGTCACGCCCCATAGAATGAATCATCTTCGGCGTCAGCTATGTCCCGTCTGCCTGATCCATCATCGAGGGCCAAAGGCCCGGCCTCATACCATCGTGGGGCAATTCATCCCGGCTTCAGTCGGGACGCCCCACGAAATGGTCGTCTCAAAGCGAAGCGCTGTAAGCGCGATTCATCCCCTCACTTATGAAACACAATCCTGCTGCACCCCGAAATGAAACGGGCCTTCAGCCCTTCCTTCCTCTATTTCACCTCTACCTTGGGCGTTGCCCAAGGCTGCTATGAATCGCACCTTTGGTGCTTCGCCAATCCCACCGCACTTTTCCTTGTCCCCATACCGCGACCATGGGCAACCTTGCGGCATGTCCCGGAAGTCATCGTCCATTCGTCTGCC
>JAURFH010000444.1 GCA_030834415.1 Verrucomicrobiota bacterium
CCGAAAAGATTACTATGGTGGAGACTGAAGACATCGTTGCCCATGTGAGAGGTTGGTCCCTTGATCGTGCTGCAGACATGACTGTTGACAAGAGTGATGCTCGTGCAATTCTTGCAGAGTTTTATGAATGGATTGAACCAGAAAGTTCTGAACTGGAAATCGTAAGTCTTGACGAAATCAACGAAGACGAGTATAATGACTACCTTGAGAGGAGTTAATCCTCTTTTTTGACTCAGTAGCTCAGTTGGATAGAGCATCTGCCTTCTAAGCAGTTGGTCGGGGGTTCAAGTCCCTCCTGAGTCGTTGACAATCATACATCCACCATGTTATGATTGTCATTATGGGCATTGAGAGAGACCACCACCACCTCCTCTCTCATGTAAGACCCGACCTGCGGGTGTGGTGTAGCGGTAACATGCGAGCCTTCCAAGCTCTTGTCACGGGTTCGATCCCCGTCACCCGCTTCCCCTTCGGGGGACTTATTCCCCTGTAGCTCAATGGCAGAGCACGGAGCTGTTAACTCTGGGGTTCTTGGTTCAAGTCCAAGCGGGGGAGCCAGGGAGATTAACTCAGAGGTA
>JAURFH010000445.1 GCA_030834415.1 Verrucomicrobiota bacterium
CGCAGTCGCTTCGATGAAGTGTCGTTTCCCGGTCCCATGGGCCGGAATGAAAACCGATCGAATCCCGGAACGGGAGCCCGCGCAGGCTAGGCAATCCGAACACGGGGTCCCGGAGCGGTCGGAGGCGCAAAGTGTTTCAACGGTCCAATGGTCCATATCCGGAGTGACACGGAAGGTTGACCAACCCATGGAACGGGCGATCACAAGTTCCGCGGCCGTGTCCACACTGGCCATGAGGAGGGAACGCCAAGCCTGCAACGAGGGTTTTCTCCATTGGTGCGTATAGCCTGTCCACCCAGATGAAGCGCCGGCGATCGCGAGGGCGAGGCTAAGAGGGAGATGCGTGGGGTCGCCATAGGCTCCGAAGCGGACCCGTCGGCCGGTGAAACACTCGAGAGAGCGCAAGGGAGAGTATCGGCCCGCTTTCCACGCCTTCCAAATCCCTTGGGGGGCTTGGCCAGGATTTACGTAGCATGATCGGCCTACTCCGAAGCGACCGTTTTCTTCGTGCCCGCGATGCATGCAATTGCCGCAGATTAATCTGTCAAGTCCCGTGCGTATCGCTTCGGTAGGG
>JAURFH010000446.1 GCA_030834415.1 Verrucomicrobiota bacterium
GGCTACGCTCATAACGTAGTGCCATTTGGCCTCGGAGGTTCAAATCCTCCCCCCGCTACCATTTAACAAACGCATAAGGTTGGGTTCGAGGTCCAACACTCTCACAAATCAATGTGGAGACGTAGTGTAGGTAGGAAGCACAATGTGTTTGTAAATTTTAGTGGCCTCAAGATGTAAGGTGCATGGGGAGACTTATAATCTCTATAATCGCTCGATTGGCGTTCTGGGCAGTTCGATTCTGCATGAGGCTACCATTTTACTGGGTATGTGACGGAATGGCAGACGTAGTTGACTCAAAATCAACCGCCGAAAGGCGTGGGGGTTCGACTCCCTCCATACCCACCAATTTGACTCTTGACAATACAAGATTGTATGTTAAGATGAAAGAGTAGTAAGTAATGGGGATGTAGCCCAGCGGAAGAGGCAGCAGACTTAAAATCTGCAAAGCGGTGGTTCGAATCCACTCATCCCTACCATTTTTAATAGTTATTTGAAAATTTAAGATAGTGGCGGAACAACCTTTGTATAGGGGTAACGCACAATAGTGGTGAAGAATCATTATTGGTTGG
>JAURFH010000044.1 GCA_030834415.1 Verrucomicrobiota bacterium
TGGAGCATCTTGATGGCGGCGTCGTGCTATCTGTCGGCTCAGCCATCATGGGGCCACAAGTCTTTGAAAAAAGCATCAGCTGTGTAAACAATCTGCGCATCCAAGACGGGCGACCGATTGTCCAAGATCATTCCATCTATGTGGTAGATTTACAGGAAGGCGGCAACTGGGATTGGACCCAAGGCGAGCCGCCCAAATCCAACCCCGCATATTACCTGCGTTTTTGCAAGAGCTACGCCCGCATGGGTGGCGCCATGAATTATCTCTGCTGCGATAACGCAGCTTTTATCCATCATCTGCATCACCATCTTCAGCCATGACTCCGAAACGCTTTCAGCAGATAAGCTCCAAGTTCCCCAAGCAACGTATCGCGATTGTCGGCGACTTCTGTCTCGATCGCTATCTGGAACTGGATCTCACCAAGCAAGAGACCTCCATCGAGACCGGGCTGACCGTGCACAATGTCATCAATGTGCGCTCGCAACCTGGCGGCTCTGGAACGATCCTGAACAATCTGGTGGCGCTTGGCGTCGGCGACATAATTCCGGTCGGCTTTGCTGGTGATGATGGCGAAGGTTTCGAACTCACCCGCGCCCTGAAACAGATCAAGGGCGTAGACATGAGCGCCTTTGTGCAAACAACAGAGCGGCGGACTTTCACCTACACGAAACCGATTGTGGTAAGTGAGGGCAAACCACCCAAGCCTTCTGGCAAAACAGCCACCGGCAACCCGCTTTCCTCACGCTCAGCTTCTACACCTGCGCGCGGTCCAAGGGAATTGAACCGGCTAGATTTCAAGAACTGGACTCCCACTTCAAAAAACATCAGCAAAAAACTGATCCAGAATCTGACTGAAATCGCCCCTCAAATGGATGCGCTTATTCTGTTGGATCAGGTAGATATTCCCGGCACCGGAGTCCTGACTGAAGAAGTCCTCAAATCCATCGGCAAGATCGCCAAGAAGAACCCTAATCTGATGATCTTGGCCGACAGTCGCAACGGTTTAAGCCAGTTCCCGGCAGTAGATTTCAAGATGAATGGCACTGAACTATCCCGTGCACTGGGTAGCAGTTCTGTGCCTGATTTGACTGAACTACATGAGCGGTCTGCTCAACTTGCAAGACAGACTGAGCACCGGGTTTTTGTCACCCTTTCTGAATGCGGCATCATCGGCGCCACGCCGGATGGAAACGTGGAACATGCTCCGTCTTTGCCAGTCCGAGGAGAGATCGACATCGTGGGGGCTGGTGATTCCGTGACCGCCAATCTCGTTACTTCGCTTCTTGCCGGAGCCTCCCTGCATGAGTCACTTGAGATCGCGAACACAGCCGCCTCTGTTGTCATCCATCAACTGGGCACTACTGGAACAGCCAGTCGCCAAGACATCAAAAGACTTCTGGGCTGACGATTTCACGTTGACCTGCCTGCTTCAGGGCAATTAAATTACCAAGTGTAAGGAGGCGTATGGTTGGCTTGCACCAGCAAAGCATCGTGTGATGCAAACAAGGCGGCATTCAACCTGTCTCACAACCCAAAGTTATTCGCCATGAACGGAAAACCTGCACTTGGGGTCCTTGGAGGACTGATCGCATCTATCATCGGAGCCATCATCTGGTCAACCGTCACTGTACTGACAGAATATCAAATCGGCTGGATGGCCGTTGGTGTGGGTATTCTTGTCGGCTTTGCGGTCCGTCTGCTAGGACGAGGCGAGCATGTCTTTTATTGCGTTATCGGCGGAGGTTTTGCCCTGCTGGGTTGTGTATTGGGAAATCTGTTCTCAGGAATAGGCTTTCTGGCGAATGAGATGGAACTGGGCTACTTCGAAACCTTGGGGAAATTTGAATGGAGCGAATCTTTCAATTTACTAAAAGCCATGTTTTCTCCGATGGATTTGCTCTTCTACGGCATCGCCATCTATGAAGGCGTTAAGTTCTCGATCCTTCCAGGAGCGGATTCGGAATAGGCTTTTGCAACCGCTTCCATCGGTCTATGTGCCAGTTGCTCTAGCTGATTTGTTTGATACGGCGGAATCTTTTTGATTCAAGCTGCTGCATAGTCCCTTGGTATTGCCGCACGATGAGTGCGGCCGTAGCTGTCTTTTCCTCAATAAACCTCAATCCTCGTTCCGCTCCCAAGACGCTAACAGCCGTGCCGAAAGAATCACTGTCGATAGCATTCTTCGCTATGATCGTCGCACCGATGCGTTCCTTCAATCCCAGTCCGGTTTTCGGGTCCACGATGTGCGAGTAACGCTGCCCCTCGATCTCAACATACTGCTCGGTATCGCCCGAGGTCGACAGACCGCAGTTCTTCACGCTTACAATCCGGGTGTGTTTTCCTTCCGTGGCATCTATGGAATCAACACCTATATTCCACCCTTCTCGACCCGGAGGTGCTTGCCCGATTGCTAGATCACCGCTCGCTGCCACCATGGCCCGCTTATGGCCAAGTGTTTTCAAAACATCCAAAGCAGCTGCCGCTGAGTAGCCCTTAGCAATACCGCCCAAATCCAGCACCATATCCTGTTTAAGCAATGTGGCCGTACGCTTCTTGGCGTCCAAAACCAGATTCTTATATCCAGACGAAAGTTTGGCTGCCGCGATATACTCAGGTGGAGGCAACTCACGCTGCCGTCTGGCCCGACGCCATAATCGGATCAATGGTCCGATCGTGACATCAAACGCCCCATCCGTCTGCTCGGCCAGCCATTGCGCTCGAGAGATGACCCTAAACAAGTCATCGCTCAGTTCTACCGGTTTGCCATATGGAGAAAGACACAAGCGCATCAACTCACTGTCGCGATCGTAATCCGTCATCAAATCGTTTAGTTCGATAACGCGGGCAAAAGCCTTATCAGCTGCTTCCTTGGCTGATGCTTCATCTACTGCATACAAGGTGACGGTAAATACCGTCCCCATAGCCCCCTTGTGAAAAACAAAACGCTCGAGCGTAGGCCTGTGTGCGATTCCACCCGAACGGCATCCAGCCAACAGAACAGTCGCAGCCATCCCCGATAGCCAAGCACGCCGGGTGAACTGCTTGGAAACAGTCACATCCTTATGCCGCACTCCTACTGATGCCGGAAATTCATCAGAAGCCGCAGCCTCATTTTGCTTTGGGATATGCTTATTCATTGAAAAGACAACACCCGCAACTGAGTCCAGATGCGGGTGTTGCTGAGTTGATAGTATCAACTTAGATGATCTTCTTGCGCCACTCTGGATCACCTGGCACCGGAATCGGGTATGAACCATCAGGTCCCGGTGCGGAAACCGGCACCCCATCCCATTCATACTTGGACGGGCTGAGGTCGATCTTGGAGTTCAAAGCTTTGTCCCAATCGATCTCGACGCCGCTGTAGGTCGCCATGCGGCCCATGATAGCCGTCATCGTGCTCATCGCACCACGCACGGCTTCATTGTATTCCTTGTTGTTGCGGATGGCATCGAACAAGTCGTCATGCTCCACCTGATACGGGTTCGGGTCACCACCATCGCCTTTCTTATGACGCCATGGGCTGCTGCTGCGGATCATGTGGCCGCTGACATCGCAGCTGCCCTTGGTTCCTTGCACGTGTTCGGAGACACTGTTCCAGCATCCTTTCTGGTGGCGGCACTGGCTATACATGATGGAGCCATCCGCATAGTGGAATTCAACGAAGTGATGGTCAAAGATTTCACCATAGCGTTGATGCTTGCGCACTTCACGACCACCGATGCCTTGCGCTTTGACCGGGTAGGCGTTCTTGATCCAGTTGACTACATCGATGTTGTGGATGTGCTGTTCGTTGATGTGATCGCCAGAAAGCCAGTTGTAGTAATACCAGTTACGCACTTGGTATTCCATCTCGTTTTTGACCTTGTCACGCGTTACCCGCGGCTCCCAAACACCATTGCCGTTCCAGTAGACACGCGAGGACACAATATCTCCGATCGCACCATCCTGTAGGCGCTTGATGGTTTCGAGATAACCGATCTGGTGATGGCGCTGCAAACCGACACCGATCTTAAGGTTCTTCTTTTTGGCTTCAGCCGCTGCGGCCAGCACTTTGCGTATACCTGGAGCATCAACAGCAACCGGTTTCTCAAAGAATATATGCTTACCTTGACGGACGGCTTCCTCGAAATGCAGCGGACGGAATCCCGGTGGTGTGGCCAAAATCACCACATCCGCTTCAGCGATAGCCTTTTTGTAGGCATCAAATCCGACGAACTGACGATCCGGCGGGACGTCTACTTTATCAGGATGCTGCTTCCGCAAGCCGCTCAGACTGTTCAAGAGGCTGTCCTCAAAGGCATCACCCATCGCCACTAGCTTGGTCTTGCCTTCGGTGCTCAACGCTTGGCTTGCAGCACCAGAACCACGACCACCGCAGCCGATCAGTGCCAACTTGAGTTCGTCCGAGCCGGCTGCATGTGCGCTACGCTCGATGCTAAGACCGCCGAGCAACGCAGCACCGGCTACCACTCCTGACGTTTGCAGGAAACTGCGGCGCGTTACGTCTGGCCGCCCTAGGGGATTTTCGGGTTCGTTCATATTGTGTTTGGACTGTCTTACCGTAGGTTCGTTCAGGAAAAGGTTAATCCTTCTCCACACCGTTGTTCCAAATCTTGTTCAACTCTTCCGGAGTCGGCACCTTCAACGGGCGCACCACACGCAAACCGAGGAACTGAGCATCGGTGTGATACCAGATGCTCTTGGGCAATTGCGGGTCTTGGATCTTCCAAGCCGGACCGGAAGCGCGACGTACTCCGCTCCGCAATTTCTCGGGCGTATCATCCCATGAACCGCCACGGGCCACATGGGGATAAGGAGTCGAGGACTTGATCCAAGGATTGTCCAGCACCTTGCCGACACCGGCTTTGTAGGTATCTGGGCTGTATTGGTCCAAGCACCACTCGATGACGTTGCCGTGCATATCATGCAAGCCCCACGGATTCGGCTTCTTCTTGCCTACCTTCTGATACTTCCAGTCGCTGTTCACTTCATACCAGGCATACTCACCGATCTTGGAGGCGTCATCGCCGAAGGAGTAAGCGGTCGTCGTTCCTGCACGACAGGCATATTCCCATTCCGCCTCAGTAGGCAGACGATAGTAATGACCAGTCTTCGCGCTCAACCACTGGCAATACTTGTTCGCCGCGTGATGGGTCATGCTGATGGCGGGGAAGCCATCCTTACCCATGCCGAAGCTCATCTCCACATAAGGCTTGGTTGGGCGGCTCACGCCGTCTACCACTGGATCTTTTGCCGTCTTGCCGGCGGCTGAAGCCAGCCGTTGGTCTTCAGGATACATGAAGAGTTCATACTCGTTCCAGGTCACTTCGGTTTTGCCCATCCAGAACGGGTCAATTTTCACTTGGATCTGCGGCCCCTCATCATCCTTGCGGTTCTTCTCAGAGGCAGGCGTACCCATCGTATAGGTGCCGCCAGGAATCACTACCATGTCAAAGTTCACCGAACCGCCCGGAATGACCTCATTGTAAGCCTTCATGTCAGCTGCAGTTTTTTCCTTCTGCGCTGCCACGATGCGCTTGTGCATCTCCACCACGAGTTCAAAGTTGTCACCACCAACTCCTTGCTCTGCCTTCTTGGGGGTCAGGGTGATTCCATCCGGCCAGTTGGCACCCTGATTGATCCATTCCTTCAGTATGTCCTGTTTGTCTTTAGGCAATGGACCACCTTTGCTGGCGGGTGGCATCAGGTCATCATCATCTTTTGAAAGCGTCGTCAATGTGAACGACTTACTCTTCTCGGCAAAAAACGGAACGATGCTCGGACCGCTATCACCAGTCGTGAAAGCAAGTTCTTTGGTATCCAAACGCAAACCGCCCTTGTCGTGTCCCTCGCGATGGCACGCCACGCAGTTGAATTCCAAAATCGGCTGTACATCCTTGGCGAAATTGATCCGCGGAGATTGCTTGAGAACCAACCCATCCGGCCAAACCGCGCCTTCTGCGATCCATTGCTTGATCATCTCAGACTGCTGTTTGCTCAACACATCACCTTTCGGTGGCATGATATCGTCATGGTCAGCCGGCAAAACAGTAGAGGTATAGAGCGGACTCTTGGACGGGTCTTTGGCCACAATGGCCACACCGTTTTCGCCTCCCTTAAAGGCACCTTCCTTGGTGTGCAACTGCAAATCTCCCTTGGGCTTTTCCGGCCCATGGCAACTAAGACACGTAGACTCCAGCACAGGCTTGACCTGGCGCACGAAATCCACCGCCCCGTAGGACGACACCACGCCTGCCACTAACAGGCCCGTAAGCGCGACTGCGCCGGTTTTGAAACTCTGACTCAATTTCATGACTAAAAGTGAATACCTGCTACTTTTGACGCCACAGCGTGCTTTGTCAATCAGTTGGACGCCCTGAAAGGCGTTTGCCTTCAGCGGATTTAGTGGCTCTGGAGCAACTTCTTCAAAGCCACGACATTCCAAGCGGCCTTAGGGACAATTCCAGAAACCTCGATATATTCCTGCTCCTTGCTGCCGTCATCACTCCTTTCTGAGCAATGGCTGTTATCACCCCATGGCCCTAGCCCATCCAAAGTGGGCACGGCATCCCAAATCAAATTACCATCGCTCAAACCACCCCGTTCTTGTCTTCCAACCAACATACCCAATTCCGCGCCCGCTTGATCCCACACCTGACTCAATAATTCCGAACCTTCATTCTTTGGCCATGGACGGCTCACCGTCCGGATCTCTGCCTGCACATTGCAAGCATACCGGTCAACCGGACTGCTTACCTCCCCACGACCATTGAGTCTAAGAATCGCCGACTTGGCCGCTTCAAAGACTTCCGGATCAAACGACCTGAATTCCCCCTCCGCCACCGCCTCATGTGGCACTCTGTTTATCACTGTTCCCCCATGGACTATGGCGACATTCACTGTCAATTCGCGTGAGTAATCCGTCAGGGCGGCGATCTGTTGCACCGTCTTGCCGATCTGCACGATTGCGTTCGCTCCATGGGAATGCTTGGAGCCCGCATGAGAGCCTCTACCTTTCACTGTCACTCGCCAAGTCGCCCGCCCCTTGCGCGCATTCACCACCAGATGTTGTTCTCCCAGTCGCCCTTCTGATTCGAACACCAGGGCCGCCAAGGTATCGGATGTTAGCCACTGCTTACATAACCCTCCAAAATCCGGCGAATACTCCTCCTCTGATGAGTTCAAGAAAAGACTCCAAGTGACACTTTCAAACAAGTCCGGCTCCAACTCTCGCAGCGCCACCAGCATAAACCACATCATCATGGTGCCACCCTTGATGTCATTCGTTCCCGGACCATAAATACGATCACCCTCAACGCGCCATTTGAAATCATTCCGCTCTTCCTCCTCCGGCGGATACACCGTATCGAGGTGTGACACCATTGCCACCGCCTTAGCGGTTTTCCCCTTACGCGTCAGCACCAGATGATTTCCATAGGCAGGATTGGTAGAAGGCACAAACTCAGCCGCGAAACCCAATTTACCGAAAACCTCTGCCGTGAACTGCCCCAACTGGTTCACGCCTGAAATATTCTGAGTCCAGCTATTGATGAGCACCATCTGCCGCAATAGATCCAAATACTCCGGCAACTTTCCTTCAAGGCAGGCAGTCAATTCAGTCGGGTTCATTTCTCCCCCTCGACTTTCTCATCCGCCTGCTTAGACACCCCTGCCACTTCCTGATGCAAAGCCATCACCTGTTTTAGTTGCCCCTCCCTATCCCGGAACAACGCTGTACTCCACAAACGATGCAGCTTCCACCCCTGCGAACTCAGCACCATGCTTCGGAATTGCTCCCAAGCAATCGGATCCGGCGTCTTTTGATAACGTGTAAAGTCTGCGAGCACCCCTAGCGTCACATCGGCAGTCAGCTCTGGATGCGTCAGAGCCACATCCACACAAAAGCCGTCATTTCCCCAATACAATATGGAGCCAACTCCATGATCTGCATGCAGTGTTCTGCCCATTGCTTCTACCAACAGCGACTTTCTCGTCGTCTCGCCGACGATGCATTGCGCTTGCGCTTTGCCTCGAGCCTGTTCCATTTCCGTTTGCCAACGCTCAAACGTTGCGCCCACGCCTTCCGCATAGCGCAGGTAGTCATACAGGAAATGCCGCCCTGTTGGCCGCTGGCCGGATTCCAGTTGCTCCGGATTAATATACTCGTTGCGAGGAATGGAGGTCAGCACATGGATCGCCTCGCGCGCCCGTGTCACCAACACATTCAGGCGGCGCTCACCGCCATTGCGTGACAAGGCTCCGAAGTTCCTTCGGAATTTACCATTCACATCCAGCCCAAACGTCGTGCAGATGATCATGTGATCTCGCTCATCGCCTTGCACGTTCTCCAGATTCTTGACGAACAACCCCTCGAAAGAGTCGTTACCACGCCGTTTCCGGGCAATCTCCAGCCGCTCAGCAAATTTCACATCCGCTGCAGCCATCTCATCCAATTTCTCCAGAATTAAATCGCGCTGGTTTAGATTAAAACACGCCACACCGATGGAGGGTGGCGACTTGTCATCCAGCAATTCCGCCACCAACGCAGCCGCCGCCTGTGCCTCCGCATCATTTCCCCTATCTTTGTAAAGCCCATCCACGCGCACTAGTCTGATGGGCGCTGATAGCGCCCGATTCTTGGGATGCCCAGGTATCGGCTGCAACCGTTTCGAGTAAAACGACTCGTTGGAGAAACCGATGAGTGCCTCATTTCGCGAACGGTAATGCACATCCAAGAACGCTTCTTGCACGTTCAGATTCAACGCCGCCGTCAACAGGTCTTCAGCTTCTGATTGCTGCTGCACGAAAAGTTCATCCGCCGTCTCCGCTGCCGTATCATCACTGTCCGCGAGCGCCTGTTCAAAGAACCGTGTCGGAGGCAATTGTTTCGGATCACCTGCAATTACCACTCGCTTTCCACGCAACAGGACCGGCAAAGCCTCTTCCAACCGGCACTGGCTCGCCTCGTCAAACATCACCACATCAAACAACGCCTCACGTGGAAATATCTGCGCGACTGTAGCCGGGCTCGCCATCCAGACTGGACATAAGTCAAAGAGCGGATCACCACCTTCAGTATCGGCTCCCGACGCGATCATTTGCCTGAGTTTCATCGCTTTCTGCCCCCGCACAAACAGTCGCTGTCGTAGCGAAGCCCCCAACGTATTCAGCCGTGCACCCGTCGAGGACAGCAGCCGCGCACGCAACTGCTTCTGCCAGCGATGCAGCACCACCGCACGCACCACTTGCTTCTTTTCTTCCGTGCGTTCGAGTAACCCTGCAAAAGCCGACTCCACGCGTTTCGTATCAATCCGCGCCAGCGCCTCATCCTCCCGAAGCCGACGCCGTATCTCGCGCGACAGCACGGATGCCTTTAGCGCCGGTTCGGACGTCTCCCACGGAATCCCTTGCACCGCTGCTTCAGACACGGCCGTTTGCATCGGCACAGACACCGTACGCATCCGGTCCGCCAATCGTATCGCTTCTTCCAACGTGTCGAAGAACTCCAAGAACTTTCCGCAAACCGCCACCGCCACCTCACCTCTCCGCCATCCCCCCGACAGTTCTCCGATGGCTTCCTCTGACAACACCCGCACCTCTGATAAAGCCGTTTCCAATGTATGGATGGCTTCGGCGCGTTTGGCTGATTGCTGCAATATCGCCACGGTTGCTTCCCCTTTTTCCGTCAGTCCCTGCAAGGACTCCAAGACGACGGATCGCACCAGCGCATAGACCGGTTGTTTCACCGTCTTCAACACGGCGATGACTTCCGGCAATCCATCCCGGAACGCCAGCAATTCTTCATCTGCCGGCAGCGTCGTCACTTCCTTACCCAGCAATCGATCCCGCAAATCGCTCCACAGGTATCGTGATTTCAGCCCCAGGTAAAACGCCCTCGCTCGTCCCGTCGCCTCCGGCGTCAGAGGCAAGGCCAGTGGCGTCAAAGCTGCGGCAGCCTCCTTCTTTTTGCTGAAAGCAAAGAAACGCGTCCAGCTACCGGCAATTGGCGCCCAATTATCTAGCGCCAGCAATCTCTTCCCGGTTTCGTTCAGGGATGGCACCGCCCCCTTCACTTGCAGATAAAGTTCACGTTCCAGCGGTGTCCCCAGCCGTTCAGACTCCTTCGCCATGCTGGAAATCTCTTCCTCAAATCGCTGCCATTGCGAACTTGCCGCCAACTTTGCCGCCTGCTCAGGCAAGCCTCTCCTTACCACCATTTCCAGAAGCTCAGCCAATGTCGTCCGCGCCTCAGCTTGTTCCTTTACTGGAAATTCAGGCTCCAACACGACCAACCCTTCGCCTGCCAACGCATCTACCGCCTGCGCATATATGAAGGCCTCTTCCAGCTTTGCTTTAATTTCAGCCGGACGGCTCGCCAGCCATTCAGAGAGTGTCATCCCCAATCGCCCACGATACGGGCTCTCCGGCCAGCGCGCCGTGATTGCCCGCCGCAGTATCTCCTCCCCATCTGTTCGATGCCTCATCAGGTCATCCAGCGAGAGCCCTTCCACCTCGGGCAGATTCACCCCGCCTTTTTCCCGCGCCTGCCACCACTCACCGCAGAGTTGATGAAACGATTCTCCTTCCGCGCCGCACCCATGCAACCGGTCAAAGTAGCCGCGCAATTCCGCATGCAGATCATTCAAACGTTTGTTCGTCTGCTCCAGCTTGCGCGTCGGGTCGGGCAGCTCCGCGTCATGCGCCAGTTCTTCCAGCTTCTCGCGGATCTGCAAGTAGAGATGCGACCGGTCACGCTGCGGATCATGGATCACCCCGCACAATCCACCCAATCCCATGCTGTCCAGACGATACTTCACCACATCCAATGCCGTGCGCTTGTCGCAGACGAACAGCACCCGCTCGCCCCGCGCCAGATGATCCCCGATGATATTCGCGATGGTCTGGCTCTTGCCTGTTCCCGGTGGACCGTGGATCACCAGCGCGGCACTCTTGCGTGCATGAGCCACCGCTTCCGCTTGGCATGGGTCTGCATGCGTCACCAGCAGTTCTTCGCTGAAATCGCGTTTCGCCTGCTCGCTGTCTTCAGCCGCGTGATCCCACTCCTTGGCCTCAGGCAATTGGTTCTCTTCTGCCTCTTCCAATGCCTTGGGTGACAGAAACGCCTGCACCGGATTCACCAGTTGCGGCTCTATCTCTTGCATCCACTTCGTGTCTCGTAGCAATCCGGGATTCACTAGCGGAAACAAACCTATGATGGCGCAAGGCAAGATAGCTGGCTCCGTCGGCAAAGCATCCGTCCTTGGCACCAACTGTAAAAGTGTGTTTTCATCGAAGACAAACGGCGTCTCGATTGCTGCCGCTTTTGCTGCCAGCGCGATTGTTTCCGCGATCTCCCGCCACGGCTCTTCGCCTGACTCATCAGCAAACAATCCCTCAGTGGTTTGCCCCGTCTGCTGCTCAATCCAGGCCAGCAACCCCGGATTCGGCATCATCAGGCCAGCACCCTCGCCCACCACCTCCATGGTTACCCCGGGATTCAACCCCCGCCGCACATTCAAGGTCACCGGGACAAACGCGATGGGTGCCAGTATCCTTGCCGACTTAAAACCCTGTCGATCCTGTGTCACCGGGATAGAAAGCAGTGGGAATCCCAAAAACAAAGCCTGATCGCCATGGTCGTTGTAATACTCCGTCGCATCCTCCGCGATATCGCGCAATTTTCCCAGCACCTTGGCCTGTCGGTCCGCTGAACTACGCGCATTACGCTGTTCGTTCGACCACTCGCTTTCCGGATAACCCGGCCAGTTGAACTCCTTCACCTTCGCCGGAAACTCCACTTTCCCGGCGAGCAGTTTTCCCAACACACTGGCTGGCTCCGTCCCTTGTAAATGCCGCAGCTCCAGCAGGTCCACCCGCTGCCGGCTGTTATGTGGCCGCGCGTTCAACCCCGGACCGGCGATCAGGCTCGCGTAGAGCCGCTGCAACATCGTGCGCAGTATCATTCGTTCCTCGTTATTTTCTTTATCTGAACCTATCCCCCTGCGTCACCGCAAGTCTCGTGTAAGCTCATGCTTCATGCCCTCACCCTACAGACTTCAAGCGATCGCTACTAACCTTGCATTCCAATACGTTCCACTGCGTTCACGGAGAATCTCATCTCCGCTCCCCTCACTCCTCCTTTTGTCTGGATTTACTTGGCGCTTTTCCAGCGACTGGATAGATAGTGCACAATTAAGCACTCTACCAATCCGGCATTCGCTTCATCCCGGGTACCGCTAATTTGAAATAGCTACGATCGATCGTTTTTACGCGTCGGTTGATTTCCTCCTGATTTGAGCGGATCAAATCACCCTCCAATACCGCTTCTACTCTCCAATAAGTCCAGCGATAATCAGACAGCTTCGGCGCGAACAACTCGATCTCCAGCTTTCCCTCCTCAATCCGGTAATACCCCATCCACGCGCCGTAAAAACTGTCCGCATCCGTTGCTGTCGGTTTCGCTCCGGCGAATTGCTCCATCACCCGGCCATCCGGCCAAAATCGCAGATAACTTCCCCCGTCACTACTAACCCCGGGCAATGTCCGGTGATCCAGATAATAAACCGCCTCAAAATCGATTCCCGCCCCATTAGCCACTGGCTCCGGCAGAACTGTGAACTTTGGCTTGGCAGGAAAAACCCGTCCATCGGGCATTGGGGCCAAAGAATTGGCGGTCCGTGCAAGTTGATAGGACTCGCACCCCATACTCACCAACAACAAGCAAATCATCACTGCATATGTCCAAAAGCGCATCACAATGGTCTAGCCAGCATTACTGCCCCGAATACCCACTGCGAGCCTATTCTCGCTGCCATGCGAACTCCTTTCCTGTCAAAAGCTACGCGTTCTGCTTGCCCCATTCCTCCTATTCCTCTTCAATCCTCCGATATGTCCTGCGCGCGCTCAATAGTCCTCGTGGTCATCTCGCTGGCTTTTTCATTTTCCGCCCCGGCAGCCTCTCCTGCCAATCAAGCCGTAGCCAAAACACTCTTGAGCGCTGCCACAACTTCCACGAACGCCTATGCTCGCTTGGCGTATATGTGCGATACCTTCGGCCCTCGTTTCAGCGGATCCACCAATCTTGAGGCCGCTATCGACTGGGTCATGACTGAAATGAAGCGCGACGGTTTTTCCAACGTTCACGGTGAGCCCGTCACCATCCCGCGCTGGGTCCGTGGCCGAGAATCCCTTGAGCTCATTGCACCTCATACGCGCAGTATGACTATGCTAGGACTGGGCGGCAGTATCGCCACTCCCAAAGAAGGCATCACCGCCCGCATCTTTGTGGTGAAAAGCTTTGAGGATCTTGCCACTAATAAGGCCAAAGCTGCCGGTCGCATAGTGGTCTTCAATGTTCCCTATGAGGATTACCATAAGACTGTGGCCGTCCGCACCCGTGGCGCCATTGAAGCCAGCCGTGCCGGAGCCGTCGCCAGTCTGGTCCGGTCCATCACTCCCGTCTCCCTCCAGACTCCCCACACCGGCAACATGTCTTATGAAGATGGCGTGCCCAAGATCCCCCACGCCGCCATCACCATTGAAGACGCCGAACTCCTCCAGCGGCTGCAGGACCGCGGCGAATCCCCTGTGCTGCTCCTGCAGATGGAAGCCACCACCATATCCAATGGCCTTTCTCGTAATATCATCGCTGATATTCCCGGCAGCGAGAAACCGAATGAGATAGTCCTCGTCAGCGGCCACATCGATTCTTGGGATGTCGGACAAGGTGCGCAAGATGACGGTGGCGGGTGCATCGCCGCTTGGGAATCTGCCCGCCTCATCCTGAAATCCGGCCTCAAACCCCGCCGCACCATCCGCGTCGTCTTCTGGACCAATGAGGAGAACGGTTTGGGCGGGGCCAAAGCCTACGCTGCCGCTCATGCGGCATCTCTCGACAAACATGTGGCCGCCATTGAAAGCGACAGCGGCATCTTCAAGCCCACCGGTTTCGGTCTCACCGGCAGTGAGAAAGCCATGACCGTCCTGAAAAGCTATGCCCCCTTACTCGAACCTCTCAGCGCCACCCAGATGGAATTCGGCTGCCGCGGTGCCGATGTCCTCCAACTCCTCTCCGGCGGCGTCCCCGCCATGCACCTCGAAGTCGATCGTGACCGCTACTTTTGGTATCACCACACCAGTGCCGACACCGTGGATAAAGTCTCCCCGAAAGACCTGAACGACTGCACCGCCACCCTCGCCATCATGGTCTGGTCCTTGGCCAACTCAAAGGAACCACTTCCTCGTTAAGATCGAATTTAGGTATCTGCTGTGTAGACACGTCAACCCATTTGACTCCCTTCACACTCCTTCCGTTCATTCAAAAATCTTTTATCTTATTCACCGCAACTTTCTCCCATTTCCAGCGTCTTATCATGCAGGATGCGCGAATATGCACGCATCTCTGGGCGTCCCTTTTTACTGACAGCGGCTAACACACTCTTTACAGTGCGCACCGAAACAACCATGGGAAAAAGCGATGAGCCAAACACCCCTGAGTCTAACCCGACTCCGGCTGGTGACGCATCGCCTCAAACCCCGGTACGCACGCCCCACCCCACAGTTCAACTCGATATTGGCAAAATGCGCCAACTGGTCACGGAAGCTGGCGTGAAAAGCAATCAGGTCCGGCGCTTCGGGGATTACGAGCTTCTAGAAGGCATTGCCCAAGGGGGCATGGGCGCCATCTACAAGGCCCGACAGATCAAACTGAACCGCACCGTCGCCCTCAAGACCATCCTGGCCGGCCGCCTTGCCGGTGAGGATCAGATGAAGCGGTTCCGGGCTGAGGCCGAAGCGGTTGCCAATCTTGATCATCCGAATATCGTCCCCATCTACGAGGTCGGTGATCATGACGACCAGTTGTTCTTCAGTATGCGCTACGTCGAAGGCGGCAGCCTTGATGAGCACATGAAGCGGTTCAATGCCGATGCCCATGCTTCTGCTATCTTGATGGTCAAAGTCGCCCGGGCCATCCACTTCGCCCATCAGCACGGCATCCTCCATCGCGATCTCAAGCCGGACAACATCCTCCTCGATGCCCAGGGCGAACCGCACATCACCGACTTCGGTTTAGCCAAGCGCGTGGATGCAGGCGAGAATATCACCGTAACCGGCGAGATCATCGGCACTCCCAACTACATCTCCCCTGAGCAAGCTGAGGGCAAAGGCTTCAAGCTCACCACCGCAGTGGATGTTTACGGTTTGGGGGCCATCCTCTATGAATTGCTCACCGGCAAGCCTCCGTTCCGCGCCGATTCACCGATCGAAACCTTGCGCCTTGTCATCGAGCGCGAGCCCCAACGCCCCTCCACCCTCAATCATCGTATCGATCGCGACCTTGAGACCATCTGCCTCAAGTGCATGGAGAAGGACCCTCCGCGCCGCTACGGCTCGGCTGATGCGGTAGCAGATGACCTTGATCGCTGGTTGCGCAAAGAACCCATCCAGGCCCGCCCCAGCAGTGTATTTTATCGGGCGCGAAAATGGGCCTATCGCCGACCTGCTGTTGCTGCACTCGCCATCAGTATGATCGGCGGTCTGTGCACTTTGCTTGGCGTTATTTTAGTAAATGAGCAAAAGCTCCAAAAAGAGCGCGATTTCGCGATGGCCCAGGAAGAGATCGCCGACCGGGAACGGCTCAAAGCAGAAGCACTCTCAGAGCAAAGCCGCCAGCGCCTCATCCGCCTGAACATTGGTGACGGTTTGCGCTATCTGGATGAAGGAGATGCCTCTGCCTCCCTGCTGGCTTTTGTGGATGCTCTGCGTCTTGATGAAGGCCATAAAGAGAGTGAGGAAATCCAGCGCACCCGCATCGCCTCTGCCTTGCGGCAAGCTCCACGTCTTATTCAATTCTGGACGGAAGACCAGAACATAATCGCTTCTGCCTCCAGCCTGAACGGACGTTTCCTGGTCACTTTCACGACCAAGCGCGCCCGGCTGTGGGATGTGACCACAGGTGAAAGCATCGGCAAACCCGTCCCTTTGCCGCGCACCATCCGCACCGCCGCCATCAGTCCAGATGCTCAGCAACTTGTTTTGCTTTATGACGACCGCACCGCCTTGCTTTGGAACTGGCGGGCCGAAGAACGGAATGACCCCATCAAAATAAGCCACGATTTCCCGGTAAGCCGCGCCACGTTCAGTAGTAAAGGTGATCTGATCGCAATCTCAGGCGGGCAAAACCAGAACGGGGTTGTCCGCATCTGGAATGCCCAGACGGGTGAAGCCGTAACCGATTCCATCCGCGTTCCCAACACTGTGGAGGCGGTCGCTTTCAGTCCCGATGCCACCAAGTTCGCCACCGCTTCTCGCGATCGCACGGCTGAGATCTGGGATACTCAAACTGGCAAACAACTTGGCAAAGCCTTGCGCCATGGAGGTGCCGTCCGTCATGTATCCTTCAGCCCAGACGGCAAACGTCTGGTCACGGCCAGTGAAGATCGAACCGCCCGCATCTGGGATGTGAATACCGGCGAGGCTATCACACCGCCGATGCAGCATAACGACATCGTCACCTATGCAGAATTCAGTCCTGAAGGTCAGCGCGTGGTAACGGCCAACAAAGACAACACTGGTCGCGTGTGGGATGCGACGACTGGAGAGCCTATCACCCCTCCACTGGCCCACAATTCCCGTGTCGCTCGGGCGCGATTCTCACCGGATGGTCGCCGTGTGCTGACAGTGGCTGAAAAATCCGCCCGTGTCTGGAATGCCACCACTGGCCAGCCTATCACGCCGCCACTCCCACACAGCGCCGAAATCCTGCAAGCCCTCTTCAACCCCGATGGTCGCAGCATCATGGTCGCCAGTAAGGACCGCACCGTGCGCGTCTGGGATACGCCCGCTGCGCAACAAAACTCACGTGAACTCCCCATCCGCGGCGAACTACGGCAGACCATCTTTTCCAAGGACAATCGCCTGATGCTCGGGGTCACCGATAACACGATGCGTCTCTGGAACGTCATGACTGGCGAACCTGTATCGCCAGTGTTTGGCCCCAATGCCGAGATTCTCGCCGCCCGCTTTTTGCCCAATGACTTCGTCAACACCATCAGCCGGGATCAATCCGTTCGCACATGGGATGGAAAAACCGGTCGGGAACTTCGCGTCACACGCTTACCCAACCCAGTCAGCTTTGCGGTCTTCAGCCCGAACGGCCGCCATTTGTTGATCGCCGATAACGATAAGAAGGCTCAACTCCGGAACATTCCCAACATTGAACCCGGCCAGTTCGCTGGTGGATTCAAGGGCAAGAAGCGGGAAGATTCACCAGACGGACCTCCGCCACGGATGCGTACTGATGATGGCAAAAATCTCGAACATAAGAGCCGCATCGCCTACGCCCAGTTCAGCGCGGATAGCACTAAAGTGGTCACCGCCAGCTGGGACAACACTGCTCGCGTCTGGGATGTTGCCACCGGCAAACCGATCACTCCGCCCCTGACTCACTCAGACCGTGTGATTCTCGCTTCCTTCAGTCCCGATGGCACCAAAGTCATCACGTCCAGCTGGGACAATACTGCCCGCATCTGGGATGCTGCCACTGGCAAGGCACTATCGCCTCCTTTAGAACACACAGCCGAGCTGACTCTCGCTTCCTTCAGCCCGGATGGCCGTTTCGTCGTCACCGCCAGTGCCGACAATACGGCTCGCATCTGGAATTCGACTACCGGCGAACCGGTCACGCCCTTCTTGCAACACAACGGCTGGGTCGTCGCCGCCACCTTCAGCCCAGACAGCACGCGTGTGGTCACCGCCAGTTGGGATAATACCGCACGGATATGGGATACCTTTACGGGCGCCCCCATCACTCCACCACTGGTCCATCGCGACCGCGTAGACCACGCCTCCTTCACCCAAGATGGCCGCATCCTTTTCACTGCCAGCGCCGACGGCACCACGCGCCTATGGGATTTCACCCCGGATGTCCGCCCCATTGATGACATCGCCCAATTGGCCCAACTTCTCTCCGGTCGCCGCCTGGACGCCACTGGGAGTCTCGTAGCTGTCTCTGCTACCAAGCTCGCTGAAAACTGGGACACGCTGCGCCAGAAGTATCCGCAACAATTCTCAGTGAAACCGGAAGAGATCGTCGCTTGGCACAGCGAGGAAGCAGATGTTTGCGAGCAAAGCCAATCTTGGTTCGCTGCAGTTTTCCATCTGAACTGGTTGGTGGATCGCCATCCTAACAACGAAAGCTTCAAGAAACGCCGGGACAATGCTGAGGCCAAGCTGCGTGAAGCCAGCCAGACCCTCCCGGCACCGATTGTCGTCAAAGAGAACTGAATACTTTCGCCTGCCAAACCAAATCAAACGCAGACTCGCAACGTATTACCCTGATGATGTTACCAAATGATGAGAAGGACAAGCTTGTCATCTGAACGGCATGATTGAACATTAATCTGAAGCACCATTATTCGCTTATGACTGAAGTTCAAATTATACCTGCCCGGGAAAAATGGCGGCAGATCATTTTTGAGGCCGACACTAGGGCTGGCCGTGCTTTTGATGTCTGCCTGATTCTCTGCATCCTACTCAGTGTGCTGGTAGTGATGCTAGCCAGCGTGCGTGAAATCCGCACCAACTACACGACCGCACTGGTCGCTGCTGAATGGTTCTTCACCATCCTCTTCTCCTTGGAATACGCGGCCCGACTGTGGACCACCCACTCGCCATCGCATTACGCCCGGAGTTTTTTCGGCGTTGTCGATCTACTCGCCATCCTGCCTACCTACCTGAGTCTTTTGGTGCCTGGAGCCGAGTATTTCTTGATTGTGCGCGCACTGAGGGTACTGCGCGTATTCCGTGTTTTGAAGCTCGTGGAATACCTGCGTGAAGCGCGGACCATCATGCAGGCACTCAAGGCCAGCAGTAAAAAGATTCAAGTGTTCCTGCTGGCGGTTTCTATTCTGGTCGTGATTTTCGGCTCTTTGATGTATCTCATCGAAGGAGAAGCCCATGGCTTCACCAGCATTCCGCGGGGTGTTTATTGGGCTGTGGTCACAATCTCTACTGTGGGTTACGGCGACATCACCCCACAGACCCCTTTGGGACAGTTTGTGGCCAGTATCCTGATGGTGATGGGCTACGGCATCATTGCCGTGCCAACCGGCATCGTGACTGCCGAGTTTACCCGGAATTACATCCATACCAGCCAACGTAGCTGCCCGAATTGTTCAGCCGAGGGGCATGCAGAAGACGCCCGCTACTGCCGTCGTTGCGGCAAGCCTATGCCAGGTCAAATACTTGGCCAAGAGGCTAACTAGACACTGCTTAAGCCTGAACAGTTTGTGCATCCGCAAAATCGGTGCCATGATTCGGGCAGGATTATGGGGTCACATTCGCCATTGATATCAACTCACTGGAGTTCAGGATGGATGATCGTGCTGATGCTGTTAGCTGGCTTGGGATTCCTGCTATGCGGCATTTTCCTTCCCTTCACCTCTGTGACCAAGCTGTGGATCTTCGAGAACCAAGTATCCGTATTCCAAGGCCTCGTCTCACCCTTCAAAGAGAGTGAAATCTTTCTGTTCCTCATCCTCTTTGTATTCACCGTCTGTTTTCCTATCTTGAAGATCACCGCCCTGCTCGCACTCTATGGCTGTATCCGGGACTTACGCCCGATCAGGCCAAGTCTTTCCTTAAATTCGTCACACACACATGGGCAAATGGTCCATGCTGGATGTTTTCGTGGTCGCGATCTTAGTGTTAACGGTCAAATCTGGTGGCGTAGCGAGCATCAAGGTGCAAAGCGGTTTCTTCCTGTTTTTCCTCTCAGTAATGCTGACTCAATTTGCCTCTTTGTGGACAGGGAAGATCGCCTCAAATCTGGAGCAATAGGTGATTCTGCCAACTCCAGTTACTTCGACCAAACCAGCACGTTTACGACGGAAGACACTATAAGAAAACTCAAGAACCATCACCTATGATTTCATGAGTTCCTATCCTGATAGAGGAAAGAAACCAACCTCCAACAGCAACTCAATACTTCCGGCGCAGATTCGATGGGAGGATGTTCAATTCCGCCCTGTATTTCGCCACCGTTCTTCGGGCGATGACCACATTCTTCTCCTTCAACATCTTCACGATCTGATCATCGGAGAACGGGGCGTTACCGGGTTCATCCTTCACCATGTCCGCGATCATGTCCTTCACACTGGTATTGGACATGCCCACACCATCAGCCGTCATGATGCCGGAGGTGAAGAAATACTTCATCTCAAAGACCCCTTGCGGCGTCTCGATATACTTCCCGGATACGGCGCGGCTGACCGTCGTCTCGTGCACGCCTACCGCCTCAGCCACCTGGACCATCGTCATCGGTTTCAGATGAGCGATCCCCTTCTCCAGGAACTCGGGCTGCCGTTTCACGATCTCGTTCGCAATGTTCAGGATTGTCTGCTGCCGCTGATGAAGACTCTTGATGAGGAACTTGCCTGCCCGAATTTTCTCGCGGATGTACTCACGCACCTCAGTCCCGCTCTCCGGCTGCGCCATCAGGTCCTTGTAGGCATTGCTGATACGCAAGTGCGGCACCTGCTCATTGTTATTGGTGACGATGTAATCATCCCCGACCTGTTGCACAAAAACTTCCGGAACGATGTATTGATGATTGTCCGTCTGGAAAGACCGACCAGGATTCGGCTCGAGCAATGCCACCCGGTTCACCGCCGCTTGCGCCGCCTCATTCGAGATGCCCAAGCCCCGGGCGATCTCTGGAATCCTGCGTTTGCTCAGCGCTTCCATGTATTCCGAGATGATCTCGTATTCATCGGAATGTTGCTTTCCTTCCCTCAGAAGCTGTAACAGCAGACACTCGCGCAAATCGCGCGCACCAACACCCGGAGGATCAAAGCTCTGGACCAGTTTCAACGCTTCCTCGATGAGCGTCTTGGGAATGCCCGTCGAAAAAGCCAGATCATCCAGCGTATCCCATTTACGTCCGTCCTCGAAACGGCGCTGATCATCCTTCCGCTCAGGCAGATAGCCCCGGTCATCGATATTGCCGATCACCAGTTCGGCGACTTGCCGCAAATCCTTGCGGCAATCAGACATCCGCAGCTGGTCCATCAGATGTTCCTGCAAGGAAGTGTTCGCCACGATGGAGTTCAGCAAGAACTCACGTTTCTCCTCATCCTCGGAAGAATGGCGGTTCACCGTATTCGTCTGGGAAAAATGATCACGCCATTCCTGATCAAGTTGCACCAACTTCTCAAACTCCTCCTGAAAACTATCGATTGGATCGGAGTTTTCGGCTGTCGGATCCACCTTGGTATCTTCAGGCGGCTCGCACGGATCGGCCGAATTCACGTTTCCGTCTTCGTCGCGTAGCCGACTTTCCTTGGCGTCGGCATCCACCTCCATCACTTCTTCCAGCATTGGGTTCTGTTCCAACTCCTGTTCCACCAAAGCCCGAAGCTCAAGCGTCGGGGCCTGTAAGAGCGCCAACGACTGTTGCAACTGCGGCGCCAGCACTTGTGACAGTGCCATTCGCTGCGATAGATGCATCCCTTGCGACATCGGCGTCAAACCTATCGAAATTATGCTAAGCCTCAAGGGGATAATTGGCACGCCCCGTGCTTTTTCAAAAACCGTGCCACCTGTGGATAACTTTTTAAATCACTGTCAATCAGGAAATTAAAGTGTACGCGCCTATTTGATAGATCGTAAAAATCATTGTCCCAGCCAAGCTCCTTGCTAGCTTCGCTTTGTGCCGGTCCAGTTCACCATTTTAGGCAGCGGTTCCAGTGGCAATTGCGCTTACTTGGAAGCCGGCGAGACACGTCTGCTCATCGATGCCGGCTTCAGCGGACGCCAGATCCGCCAACGCCTGGCCTCTATTGGTCGCGCCCCAGAAGGGCTCACCGGAATCCTCGTCACCCACGAGCACAGCGACCATGTCCAAGGCCTGAAAGCCATCGCCGCCAAGCTGGGCATCCCCATCTACTGCAACCGCCACACCCGTGAAGCCATGGAAGCGCAATTGGCGACCAAGTTCGACTGCCGCCTGTTCGTCACTGGCGGTTCGTTTGATCTCGGTGATGTCGGGGTCGATACTTTTTCCGTACCTCACGACGCCCAAGACCCCGTCGGCTTCGTGCTGCACACTTCCGCCGGAACCATCGGTTTTCTCACAGATCTAGGACATGCCACCAAGGTCGTCGTCGAACGCGTCCGCCGCGCAAACATCGTCGTATTAGAAGCGAACCATGACCTCAAGTTGTTGCAGGAAGACACCCGGCGTCCATGGAGTTTGAAGCAGCGCATCCTCAGCCGCCACGGCCATCTCTCGAATGACGCTGCTGCCGATGTATTGCAAGAGATCGTCCACCCGGATCTTAAGCAACTTTATCTCGGGCACTTGAGTCGCGATTGCAATCGTCCCGAGCTGGCTCATAAGGCAATATTCTCACGACTGGAAAAGCTGGGCGGGACACACATCCCGGTAAACGTGACCAATCAAGACACGCCGGCACCGACACTAGCGATGGATTTCACTTCCTCCAACATCGCCCCTCAGCCTCCTGCTCCAGCCTCTCAGCAATCCGAATTCTTGCTCTAGGCTTTTCTGCCGAGTGCAATTGACGGTGCTAATTCGTCCTTACACACCGGAACCCCGTATGTGAGGTAGCGCTATCCGGCGTGTTCTTCATCCGCGCACTGGGGCGATAGCCCGTGCAATACGAATCACTGCAGAGGTAAGAGCCACCACGCTGCACGCGTTTAGGAATTCCCGGCTCATTCGGATCGGTGCTCGCTTCCATCGTCGATCCCTGCGGATTCCGCTCCGGCATCGTCGCATAAGTTGTCGGCGCGTACCAGTCCGCGCACCACTCCCATACATTGCCCGCCATATCCACCAGACCGAAACCATTTGGCGGATAGGTTCCCACCGGCGAAGTTGTGCGGAAACCATCAGCCATGGAGTTTTCATTGGGGAACTTGCCTTGCCAGATGTTGGCCACCCACTTGCCTCCGGGTGTCTGCTCATCGCCCCAGCTATACATCTTGCTATCCAGTCCACCACGGGCAGCAAACTCCCACTCCGCTTCTGTGGGTAGGCGCTTCCCAGCCCATTTGCAGTACTCGATCGCATCGTAGTAGCTCACATGCACTACCGGATGTTTCTCTCGTCCTTGGATGTTGGAACCCGGCCCCTCGGGGTTCTTCCAGCTTGCCCCGGGGATATACGTCCACCAGACATAGTAGTTATCCAGCGGAACATCGCCCGGCGGAGGATGGAATACGATCGATCCCGCCACCAACATCTCCGGGTCGGCTCCAGGGAAATCTTTCGGGTCAGGCTTGCGCTCGGCGATAGTCACGTAGCCCGTCGCCTTGATGAACTTCTCGAACTCTTCATTCGTCACTTCTGTCTTATCCATCCAGAAGCCATCCACCGTGATCTGGCGCACGGGCTTCTCATCAGTCTGTCCGCCTTCCGAACCCATGTGAAACGTCCCGCCCAGAATCCACACCATTCCGTTCGTCCAAGACATATCGCTGGACTTCGTTTCCGCCTTTGGCTTACTGCCGTTGCTAGCCGCCGCTGGCGTCTTCCCCGCATCTCCGCAACCAGCAAGCAGGCATATGCCAGCAAGTGCGACACCTGCCATCGCCCAACCAGCAAACCATTGATTAATACTTTTCTTCGTCATGACAAAATAAGTGGACCCAAGTAATTAAAAGCAGAACCCATCACTTTCCAAGCCGCAATTCCACCAATGTGCAGCCATGCAGCCGTTGGCAGAGTCTGTAGTCAGACGCTTTCTTCAGCATGAGCAGTAGCCACCAGCATCGTTTATGCACTTCTCATTTCCTTCATTTCTACTAATCTGGGTTTGCCTATGAAATGCCCCGTCTGCACCCACCGCCTCAAAGCCGTCACCATTTCTGACCTTACCGTAGATGCCTGCTCCGGCGGTTGCGGCGGTATCTGGTTCGATGCTTTCGAACTCAAGAAACTCGAGACCCCGCATATCGCCGAGGGCTTCACGCTTTTAAACATCCCCATCAACCCGCTCGTTCACATAGACCACCGGCGCAAGCGCCCCTGCCCCCGGTGTGATGACATCTTCCTCCGCCGCCACCTTTACAGCCGGGGCCATCAGGTCGAGGTGGATTCCTGCCCTAACTGCAACGGCTACTGGCTGGATGTCGGTGAACTGAACCTGCTCCGCCAGCACAAACCAGCCGGCAAGAAAGCACCCATTGCCTCAACCCTAAGCCCCAGCCTCGCCCGCAGTTACTACTCGGAGGTCGCCAAACCGGAGCTTAAGGAACTCAAATCCCATGGTGGAGAGGACGCCAAGCAAGCCCGCTGGATAAACCGCCTCCTAAAATTCGTTCTGCCCGGCGGTTGAGCTAATACAGCATGCCCAAGCCACAACAATACCCCATTGCCAAATCTATCGGCTTCCCTTATTT
>JAURFH010000447.1 GCA_030834415.1 Verrucomicrobiota bacterium
GTCCCCGGTGGCATCGAGGATGGCGGCGATGGCGCTGATGACCCGGCCTCGTGGACGGAGAAGTTCAACAGCCCCGGCCCCGAATGGAAAGCGCCCGGGGTGGGAGAGACCTTGGAGGGAAATCCCGATGGCAAAAAGCCCGTGGTCGGCGGCAACACCTTCGTGGTAGTGGAAGCCGACGGCGACGATCTGGTTCACTCGGATGGCCGCACTGCCGCCAAGGCCGTGGAGTTGCTGGGCCAGCACGCAGACAAGCCTTTCTTCCTCGCCGTCGGCTTTGTCCGTCCGCATGTGCCCTTTGTCGCGCCCAAGCAGTATTACGAACCCTATCTGCCCTACCACAAGATGCCGTTGCCTCCGAAAATCTCCGGTGATTGGGACGACATCCCCAAGGCTGGCATCAATTACAAAACCAGCGTGAACATGAAGATGGATGAGCGCCGCCAACGCAAAGCCGTGGGTGGCTACTATGCTTCGGTGGCCTACATGGATGCCCAAGTCGGCAAGGTGCTTGCTGCGTTGGAGAAGACCGGCCAAGCGGATAACACGATCGTCATCTTCACCAG
>JAURFH010000448.1 GCA_030834415.1 Verrucomicrobiota bacterium
CAGCTACTGGCTCTGACCTCCCCAGTGCCAGGCCCCCCCGGCAATCTGTCGGGGCGGCACGACCCGATGGTAGCCGTGCATGAAATGCACGGACCAAGGCCACCTCCAAAACCCCAAGTCGCGTAGCGACGGCCCGTCCATTCCAGACTGATCTCATACATTGTAAACCGGAACTCGTTGCTCACTCCCTTTTGGCCCAACGGGCCAATAGATTCCAGCCCAAGGCAGTATAACTGCCTTGGGTTTCTGAGAAAAGAAAGCCAGCGGCCTGCATGGCCGCCAGAATCCAACCTCGCCCCTTTCCCCGACCCCAACGGGGTCCCGTCTCAAAGCCCAAAGTTGCCCGCGCTTCCGCGAGTTACCTAGTAAGATTTTTGTTCAGGTCACTTAATAACAGAGTTGACTATATGCTGTTACCACTCGGGCTTATCCATTGATGCTCGCAATTCGAAATCGGGTAGATCTGAATAGGCGATATGACATAATAGATGCGGTTGTTTTGGGAACTTGATTGAACATTTTCTTACGAGGGCTTTTTTTCTGATTTCATATTCATAATCAATTT
>JAURFH010000449.1 GCA_030834415.1 Verrucomicrobiota bacterium
GCCCACAGATACTCTCGTTTTGCGCTCATTTCAAACCTCCGTGCATCGACCACTCACGGGCCTTCTCCGTCATGAACAGTCCCTCGGCCCGGGTCATCTTGGATGAGCGCACAAACAGTTCGCCTTCCCAGTCGAAAGCAATGATCATCACATCGCTCAGGCCGCCATCTTCACACATATCCAGCGCGGACTTGAGCGCCTGCTCTGGGGTGTAGTTCACGCTTGCGGGTAGGCTAATTACTTTCTCGTTGTTCATTTCTTTTCTCCTCTTGCGCGGATGGCGGCGGCTACGCGGTCTTTAGCTTGCATAGTGATATCGTCCTGCTCGCCAGATACAGGCGTCTCAGCAATAACTGCACACGCCTCGCGCTCTGCCTCCATGCCCAGCTTGTACTGCGCGTCCAGTTGCTTCTCGGCCTCACCGAGTTGCTCGTACAGAAGTTGGATGCGCTCTTGCATTCCCAGCAAAGCTTCGCGCACAGGTTCGCTAGTACCCTTAGCCATGGCGAGGTCGTGGATGTTGTAGGTTGTCATGCTTCCCCCTTCGCTGCGGCGATTGCTTC
>JAURFH010000450.1 GCA_030834415.1 Verrucomicrobiota bacterium
TGATGCGTGGGACTGGTACACGGGCGGACCAAGACAGCGTCTCCAGCCGGGAGGGGCAATAGTTCTGGTCATGACGCGTTGGTCGGAGAAGGATTTGACGGGGCAGTTGGTGCGTCAGATGGCAAAGGATCCTTTGGCGGACCAGTGGGAAGTAATAGAGTTTCCCATGGAGCTACCTTCTGGGGACCCCGTTTGGCCGGAATATTGGTCTCCTGATGATCTAACCGCGGTAAAGGCGTCTATTCCTCCGAGCAAGTGGAATGCGCAGTATCAGCAGCAGCCTACGGGTGACACGAACGCAATCTTGAAGCGGGAGTGGTGGAACGTTTGGGATCAGCCAAAGATTCCTCGTTTGGAGTATGTTATCCAAAGCTACGACACGGCGTTTAGTAAAAGGGAAACGGCGGACTACAGTGCGATAACGACGTGGGGAGTTTTCTATCCTGACGAGGGTCCCCAGCCTAATTTGATTTTGTTGGAGTCTAAGAAGGGTCGCTGGGATTTTCCGGAGCTTAAGGCGGTGGCTTTGGAGCAGTATAAGTATTGGGACCCTGAAACGGTT
>JAURFH010000451.1 GCA_030834415.1 Verrucomicrobiota bacterium
CAACTGCACGAACCGCTTACCAGCAGTCGCCGTCCAGGTGTTGGAGCCGCTCGCGTTGTAGCTTGCGCTCGACGAGCGCAGCTTGAACCCGCCAGCGGTCTTGTCCGCATGGGTGCCGAAGGTCACGGCGTTTCCGTTGATCGTGAGGGTGGCGGGGTTGCCGTTCGTCCACACGAAAGGCCCATCCGCCGCTGCGTTGCCGGTGAACGAGCCGCTGGTGGAGACTGCGGTGCTGGTGATGTTGGCGGTGTTCAGCGCCTTGAAGCCGCTGGGCGGGGTGTATGAGAAAGGGCGCTGACCGAAGTTCACGGCAAAGTCTGCACCAGATATTCCGCTGACAAATGCGTACACATCACCAGATGTGACATTTGTATATGCAGAACCCTGGGAGACGTTGTTTTTGTAGAACGTCAGGGTCGTGGTAGACGGATCGTATGTCACGCCTATAACGTCACCTGTCGTGTACGTTGATCCGTAAGCTGTGCCTGAACCCGGAGCGTTGTTGTTGTTCTTCTTCCCGGTGTTGTCGTAGCTCCAGCATCCCGCGCTTGCTAGG
>JAURFH010000452.1 GCA_030834415.1 Verrucomicrobiota bacterium
TTACGGTAGGTTGCGAAGTCAACTATCATGAATGAAATGCTTGGATGTTATCAGGTTGGTTTTTCTACGCCTTGGATTCGGGAGTTACTTAGCCATGAGGAAGTGAATGCGTCAAATGGGAAGGGCTCGACGCGTCAAGCCGCGTCGGGGGAAAGCGGAGTCGAGCCTCCGCACTCCAAAATGGGGAGCAGCCCAGCCCCGACTTACCAGCACGGGGTTCACGGCTGCGGTACGGCAAGCCAGAGGCTTGCGCTACGGAATTGACTGGTATCGAAATTGTTTCGATGGGTTGACATCGGGGCGGAGCTTGGGAAGACTGTCGCCCGCAGTTCACGGAACGCCAACTTAGCTCAGCGGTAGAGCAGTAGTTTTGTAAACTACCGGTCGCCGGTTCAATCCCGGCAGTTGGCTCCAATTTCGTAATGGTGATATTGGTGTAACAGTTAGCACCTGAGTTTGTGAAACTCAAGGAACGAGGGCAGCACTCGTATATCACCCCAAATTTAATGGCCTTATCGTCTAATAGGAAAGGACTCTGGATTCTCAATTCAG
>JAURFH010000453.1 GCA_030834415.1 Verrucomicrobiota bacterium
AAGCCCATGATTTACTATCCGCTGAGTACGTTGATGCAGGCGGGAATCAGGGAAATCCTCATCATTACGACGCCGCACGACGCGCCTTTATTCCAGAATTTGCTGGGCGATGGCAGCCAACTGGGCTGTTCGTTCCACTACACCGTTCAGCCTGAGCCCAACGGCCTGGCGCAAGCCTTTGTGCTGGGCAAAGACTTCATTGGATCGGATTCGGTGGCCTTGGTCTTGGGCGACAACATTTTCTACGGTACGCAGATGCCTCAACTGCTTCAGGAGAGCGCTAACCCGGAGGGGGGCGTGGTGTTTGCCTACCCGGTCAGCGATCCTGAGCGCTATGGCGTGGTGGAGTTTGACGAAGCAGGTAAGGTGCTGTCCATCGAGGAAAAACCTACCCAGCCCAAGAGTTCATTTGCGGTGCCCGGACTGTATTTCTACGACAACCAGGTGGTGGAAATCGCGGCCAATCTAAAGCCTTCGGCGCGGGGGGAATACGAGATAACGGACGTCAACCGGGAATACTTGCGCCGAGGAGCGCTGCACGTGGGCGTGTTG
>JAURFH010000454.1 GCA_030834415.1 Verrucomicrobiota bacterium
AGCGCATCCATTGTTTCCATTCTCAACGCGCTCGAGTAGAACATGCCCATGTCGTTTACGCCGTCTATCACCTGTCGCCTGGAAGTTCTGCCCGGAGCCAGCGTCGCGGAGAAAGTTGCCAATGCCCAACGCTATGGCTTCGCAGGCATCGCCCTGCCCGGCCGTTTCCTCAAGAGCTGGCTGGAAGAAGCCCGCGCTTGCAAAGCCGACAGTCCGCTCCCTTTCGTTAGCCTCTCGCTCGGCTTTGAAGGTTCCTTGCTAAGTCCAAATCCTGCCGTACGCCAGCAATGCCGCGACAGCATCCTGCGACTGCTCGACATCTGCGCAGAGTTCAACGCGCATCTGTTCAACATCCCTCCTGTGCTCATCCAGGACAACCCCGAGCGCCTGAAAGATCGCGCTCAGCAAGACGCCCTCTTGCTGGAACAACTGCCTGCACTTGGTGATGAAGCCAAAGCCCGTGGGGTCACCTTTCTCATCGAACCAGTGAACCGTTACGAGAGTGATTACCTGCATTCCGTGGAACACGCCGCTCAACTGTGTGCGCAAGT
>JAURFH010000455.1 GCA_030834415.1 Verrucomicrobiota bacterium
AGCGCATCCATTGTTTCCATTCTCAACGCGCTCGAGTAGAACATGCCCATGTCGTTTACGCCGTCTATCACCTGTCGTCTGGAAGTGCTGCCCGGAGCAAGTGTCGCGGAGAAAGTTGCCAATGCCCAACGCTATGGCTTCGCAGGCATCGCCCTGCCCGGCCGATTTCTCAAGAGTTGGCTCGAGGAAGCCCGCGCATGCAAAGCCGACAACCCCCTCCCCTTTGTCAGCCTCTCGCTCGGTTTTGAAGGTTCCTTGCTGAGCCCACAATCAACGGTCCGCCAGCAATGCCGTGACAGCATCCTACGCCTGCTCGATATCTGCGCCGAGTTCAACGCGCATCTGTTCAACATCCCGCCTGCGCTCATCCAGGACAACCCCGAGCGCCTGAAAGATCGCGCCCAGCAAGACGCCCTCCTGCTGGAACAACTGCCTTCGCTCGGTGATGAAGCCAAGGCCCGGGGAGTCACCTTCCTCATCGAACCAGTGAACCGTTACGAGAGTGATTACCTGCATTCCGTGGAACACGCCGCTCAACTGTGTGCGCAAGT
>JAURFH010000456.1 GCA_030834415.1 Verrucomicrobiota bacterium
CCGGACGGATCCGAGCTTCAAAGAAGGTGTCCTCCTCCGCGGTCAGGCTGGCAAGGAGCAGAAGCAACGTCTTCATCTGCGGCATGAAACCCGGAGTCCAGGCCTGGGTTTCCTGGAATCCCTCAACCTCGCCGTTGGAGTCACCGGCCTTCACCGCTGAACCAAAGTGCCATCGGCGGATTCCTCAAGGGAAGGAAGGTCGATAGGCACCCGCACAACGGCCCGCGTCCAAGCCATCCATCCATCCATTTCTCTGCCGCCGCCAGCTCTCGGGTACAACGTGGAGCGGGTGATGGGAATCGAACCCACGTATATCAGCGACATTCCCCCCTTGGCGAGCAGAGATCGATCGGTCGATCAGCGTGCGCCATTTCCGCTTCGCCTTAAAATCCCTGGAGTGTGCCAAGATGGGGAGGAGTGGTTCATTCCGATGCCGCCACTGGCGGATGCCTATATCAGTTCGTCTATTCGAACGGTAAGAATCGTCGGGCCGCAACAGCCAGCGCCAGCCGGCTCGTGTGACATCCTGATGTTTGCGCGGCT
>JAURFH010000045.1 GCA_030834415.1 Verrucomicrobiota bacterium
ACAAGGATCTTCCCGCGACCTTCACCGTGGATGAAACCCTGGCCTACGCTTGGACGCATCCTGTCAGGGCCAACCGCCGGCTGGGACCCATGAAGCTGGTGGGAAATCTTTACGGAGACGACATGTTCAAGCACCACTGTTTGCCTGGAGCGGACGCCGACAAACTGGTTGACGGTATCAAGGTGGTGGCGGAGGGAGACATATGGTCGGTGCGTCCCCGACGCGATATGGACATCGACAACCTGCATACCAATGCATGTGGCGATTTCACCCTGCTGCCCCGGGAGGGCTGGGAAGCCATCCATGGATACGCAGAATTCGCGGCTTACTCGTTTAATATCGACAGCCTCGGGATGGCCGCAGCCCATTACGCTGGCTATGAGGAAGTCGCGCTGTTGCCGCCCTGCGTTTGCTTCCACATCGAACACAGCCTCGGGTCAGGTTGGACCCCCGAAGGGGAAAAGCAGCTCTTCGCCAGGCTTCGTGAAAAGAAAATCCTCAACCCCGACTGGGAGGTCGTGCAACCGTTGATCGAGGCCATGCGGCAGCGCGAGATCCCGCCGGTGCTAAACGGCCCCGGCTGGGGTCTGGCCGATTTCACTTTGCCGGAGGAATCCCTGCAACCCGGCCAACCCGGCAGCACCGCCATTCAACCCGTGCCTTACTCCGCGCCAGTCGAGCTGTCGGTCAGCTCGCTCAGGGACATCTACGACCTCGACTATCTCACCGTCCTTTACCGCCGGATCACCGAGCGTCTTGATGCGCGTCTCACTGCCACCAATACGGCCCTCCAAAATGTAATCGAGGACGGCGAGAATCGCTTGAAATCGATCCAGTTTTATCAAGACAAGCTCAAGCAAGCCTATGCCGACCATGATCACAACGTAGCATTCATCGAGAGCCAGGACGCCGCGCTTCAAGTCCATGTGAAACTGGTCCATGAAAAAGAGGCCCAAATTGCCGCCCACGTCGCGGAAATATCCCGGCTGACACTCGCGTATGGAACACTGCAACAAAAAGGTATCCAAGCCATGCTCGAACCTCATGGGGTTCAACTGGAGCGTTATGGTCGCCATTTCCGCCGGTTGGTTGTCGCGAAATACCACCCGGATATGCTCCCGCAGATTCTCTGGCTCGCGGCCCACGGCACGATCATCGATGTATTCTCCGCACCTCCGGGTTTGGCCCATAGTCTGCAGGACGCACCTAAAAAACCTCTCGTCCCTCGCGGAATCGTTCACTTCTGGCGGGAATCCTTATGGGAATGGCTTGCGCAGATCGACAGCCTGTTCAACGAGAAGGCTTATCTGCTGGCCAACCCGGATGTAGGCGACGCCGTCGCGAAGGGACTTTTGCCGAGCGGCTGGGATCACTATCAATTATTCGGGGTGCGTGAGCACCGGCTCACCGGCAACCCGGCCTACGATACGGGTTTGGCGGAGGTGGATGCCGTCGCGTTCGACAGCACGGATGCACCCCAACTTCTCCCCTGTTTAATTGGTCGGCTGCAACCGCATCACAAATTGCTGATCGGAAACTTTAATCCGAACCAAAACTGGCTTCCGTCCGACCGAAGCCAGACTACCTTCGCAGACAACTTCCTGCTTTGCCGCCGGCCGCCGGATGCGTGGTTGGGGCCGCGTCTGCCTACCAATGAATTGCGCATCAAATGGCCGCTCCTCCGCCCGCAGGACGTTTATCCCGCCCTATCTCCCCAAGGAGTGGCTTGGCCAGCCATAACCGTCGTGACCGTCAGCTACAATCAGGCCGCCTATCTGGAAGAAACGATCCACTCGGTGCTCGATCAGAATTATCCCAATCTGGAATATATCATCGTCGACGGCGGCTCAACTGATGGCTCGGTCGATATCATCAAAAAATATGCTGATCGCCTCAAATGGTGGGTCAGTGAGAAAGACGAAGGCCAATCCCACGCCTTGAACAAGGGCTTTGCGCGGGCCACGGGACGCATCCTAACTTGGTTAAACAGTGATGATAGACTAGCTCCCGGCAGTCTGTTCACGGTTGGTCAAGCCTTCCTGCTGCATGACATCGATATGATTGCCGGCAGATGCGCCCGGGTGATCGATCTGGAACCAAAACCCCACCATATCCATCGCTCCTATCTGCCACTGGGGCTGATCAGCTCACTGTCCCTTGAGGATCTGCTCGATTTGGAAAATCGCTGGCAAAAGGGCTGTTTCTTTCACCAACCGGAAGTCTTTTTCACGCGTGATATATACGACCGGGCTGGCGGCCGGTTGGCTGAGGAACTCTATTTCAGCATGGACTACGATTTGTGGGTGCGCATGGCCAAGGCGAAGGCCCGGATTATGGCGGTCCCGGAAGTATTGGCCATTTTCCGTGAGCATGAGAAGCAAAAGACCGGCGGCGCCGATCTACCCTTCCTGCCGGAACTGCGCAAGGTCAACGCGGCCTACCTAACGGCGGTTTAATCGAACCTTCTTTTTTTATTCAGATGGCCCCCTTGACTGACAAACGCCGCACCGCCGATCTGCCCAAGCGTGTGCTTTTTCTCAACGACGTAGGTTTTCAATATGGCGCGGGTATTGCCCAAGCCCGTCAGGTCGAAGCCTTTCTCTCGTTGGGCATTGAGGTGGGCGTGCTCGCATGGGCCACCGGCGAAATAAAATTGGATGCGGTTGCGACCCGCCCCATCGATCTGGATCTTTGGCTCGGCCTGCGTGAAGTCAATGATCTCGAAGGCGACAAGACGATGACGGAGCACACCTTGGTGGAGGGTCTGCTCATGGAGGTGACTCGGTTCGATCCCGTGATTGTCATCGTAGGCAATCTACATGCCGCCCGCTGGCCGTTCAGCCTGTTGCCCGCCTTGCGGAGCATCGGTTGCCGGGTCATCACTTTCGTCCACGATGCCTACCTCTACACCGGGCGCTGCGCCTACCCCGGAACATGCAACCTTTACCTAACCGGTTGCAATGAAACCTGCCCCACGGCGGATCAATATCCCAAGCTCGCGCCGCCATTGATCGCGGGTGCCTGGCAGACACGGCGCGACGTTTTTGGCCCGGCCTACGGCATCGAGGTTGTAGCGAACAGTCATTGGAGCAAACGGATGTTTCTCAAGGCTCTCCCAACTTGTCCGCAGGTCGAACCCATTCATCTAGGAGCCGATGAATTTGTGTTCACCACCGGGGACAAACTCGCCGCACGGATAAGACTTGGCCTGCCCACGGACAAACCCGTGGTGTTATGCGCCGCGGTAAATTTCCAGGAGTCTCGCAAAGGCTGTCGAGAATTAAGTGATATCATCGCCGCCCTGAAGGATGAAGTCACCTTTGTCGCTTTTGGACATAATACGCATGAGATCCCCGATCTCACTGGACTCGGTTATCATCTGCAGGCGGCAAAACTCGCCGAAATTTATCAAGCTGCCGATCTGTTTCTGGGCACGGCCACCGAAGAGGCTTTTGGCCAGACTTTGATGGAAGCCCAATTATGCGGGGTTCCCGTCGTCGCATTCAAAGCCGGTGGGGTTGAAGAAATCGTGCGTAATGAAATTACCGGCCGATTGGTGCGCAATGGAGATGCCACCGAGGCCATAGCAGTCATCCGGTCCGTGTTGGCAGATGAGCGGTTCATGGAAACGGCCCGGACTTGGTCCCGCCAATATGCGGTCAGTCGCTTTTCCATGTGGGCGCAGGAAGAACGCTGGCATGTCTACCTCAGTGGTCGACTACAGCAGGGCACGGGGATCAATCCGCCAACCAATACCTATCCGTTCAACGAGCCGGTGGATTATCACGCCATGGATAAACACCGTCCCTCTTGGGCCACGGAGGAAACATTCCTTTCCACGGAGCATCTCCAGATCTACGAGAAAACTTCTGCACTGCCCGGATGGCAAATGCCCGGCGATTCGTTCAAACTTTATGAAATGGGTTACCATGCCGGTGATGTCATCCTCGAAGTAGGACCATTTGGCGGGCGGTCTGCCACCGTCGCCTTGCGCGGCGCATTAGCCAACAAGGCGCGCACCATCCGACCGAGCTATTACGGCATCGACATCGATGCGGACTCGATTGCCCGCACTCGGGGCAATCTTGCCTTGGGAATGATCGGTGACTACTGCCACTTGTTTCACGGGGTGCTGCAGGAATTCGTGCAGTGCTGGGACATCACACCGACCATGGTTTTTCTCGATGGAGACCACAGCTACGAAGGAGTTGCCACTGATCTGAAAACTTTAAGCCATTATCTCACGTCGGGCACTCCCATACTCATCCACGACTTCCTGAACGCGGAGAATAACACCGGGAAAATCGGCGTCAAACAGGCGACTCGGGAATGGGAGAAACAAGGGCATGGTCGCTTCCTCGGCTGCTTTGGTTGTTCCGCACTCTATGTGACGCAGAAACCCGATCCCAGCACATGACAATATTTCTGGTCCACTTCGCGTTGTTGCTTTTCGTCTCCAATGTCACCGCCCAAAGGCTCACCGGCCACGCCCTGGACCGGATACTGGCCACAGTCCTGCTCTTTTGGGGCAATATTGTTGTGTTGTGCCTGCTGCTTTCCCTGCTCGGAAGGTTGAATGATCCCAGCTGGTTTTTTCGCACCTCACTGGTATTGGGTTTGGCGACATTTCTGGTTGTTCGGCGATTCGTCTCGCCCGATCCGATGGCGGCTGAACCGGACAGAGCCAAACCAAGCCGATGGCTGCTGATTACCGCGGCAGCCACGCTTGTCCCCATTTTAGCGGCAAATCTGGCCATAGCTTTTACCTATACGCCCAACAACTACGATTCGCTCACCTACCATCTCCCCCGGGTGATGTATTATCTTGGGCATAATTCGCTGGCACATTTTGAGACCGCCGACTTCCGCCAGGTTTATTATCCATTCAATTTCAACCTCCTGCAGATATTCTGCGTGGTTTACTGGGCGCCACTCCAGAGCGTAAACATATTTGATGTGGCGGCTTGGGTTGTTGCGGGACTCGGCGTATACCGAATTTCCCGGCTCTGTGGTTGCAGTGCCAATGCAGCACTCCTCGCCGCGTGGCTTACCTGGACTTCGACTGAGACTCTTGCCCAAGCCACCAGCACAATTCTTGATTTGCCGGCTGCAGCTGCCCTGGCCTGCGCTCTGGGCTTTGCTCTGCGCTGGCGGCAATCACAACGTGGTGCAGATGCCATGTTGGCCGGCCTGAGCCTAAGCATGAGCGCCGGAACCAAGTTGACCGTGGCGTTCTTTGGTCCGGTCATGCTCCTGCTGTTTGGGCTCATCCTTTACCGGCATTGGCGCAGTGGTGAAACTCGGGCATTCACTGCGGGTATCCGGGCATGGATATTTCCAGCGATTGTAGCCACCGCCCTCTGCATTCCTTTTCTTCTATACAATATCAAGGCCACAGGTGAACCGATGACTCACCGGATGGATTTCACCTTGAACAAACCCTTCGATATTTGGTGCGCCCTCCAGACTGGCTACGGTTATCTGGTGCAACTATTCGTCGAACCCCTGGCACGCTTCTCATTCGACCCTGGGGTCATCAAGCTCATGAACCAGTGGTGCGCGGACCACCTCTTCAAATATTGGAATGACGCCCACGCCTTCTCCGACCTCTATACAATTCCCCCGGATCTCAACGAAGATCACGTATTCTATGGGTTTGCCGGCCCGCTCTTCCTGATTTGCGCCGTATGGTGTTACGTGCGGGACCCAAAACTGCGCCGGCCGCTTTCTTGGATGGGTTTGCTCGGATTGGGTTGGTTTATCACCTACTTCGCGCTGAATAAATGGTCACTCTACAACCAAAGATATTTTGTGCCGGCAATTGTCGTCTTGGGACCGTGCGTGGCTGCCGCATGGGATGCTCGCGGAGCGGGATCACGTTGGGCAAAATTGCTTTGGCAATGGATTTTCGGCTTCGTGCTGGTGAGTGGCATCTGGTTTTCAGGGCATTATCTCCTCTTCAATAGTATCCGCCCCACCCCGTTACCGTTTACTGATTTTGTCGCTAACCAAGGGGGGCCCCTGCTTCCTCCCGGAATAGTGGAACGACTGCCTGAACAGGAAAGAGTCAATGTCTACTCCTATGGGACCAATGAGCGCATCTTTCCCCTCATGCATCTGGGCCCGCGCCAGTATTTCACCTCCGGGCTGTCGGTGGACCCAACCAAATACAATCTCTTCTCCTTCTGGGGCAACACTCGCAACCACATCTACAGCAACCTGTCCTACTTTGCTTCCTACACCGTGGTGCCCGTGCCGAGCAAACGCACGGCAGGGGTTGAGTTTCTCGGGACGGTGGTGGAATTCGCTGATCCATTCGATTACCTTGGATTGCCACCAGACGCAAATCACACCCCTCCAAGTCCGGAGAATGCTAACATCGCAGTCCTGATAGACTATAATTCCAACACAAACGATCCGGTCCGAATCGATGGGGCCAGGGTCCGCGCCTTCGGCATCAATCCACGTGACAATGCCGATGTTCGCCTTAGCGCTGAAATGCCTGATGGCACCATTGAACAGTTGCTGGCCTCGGCCAATGAACAGTGGAACTATATCTCGGTTAAGCAACCGATCAAACGCTTGATTATCCAAGTGGTGAGTCGGGAGGATGGTCGTAACCTTGGCAATGGGGAAATCCCCTTCACGGTCAAGGTGGATGGCGAAGCCCGGCCGTTGACCGGAAAAGCATCGACTCAGTTCGCAATGGAACTCATCACTGGGAAACCATCGCGAAATATCACGGTGCAAGGTCTCAACATTCTGGAAGGACCGTATCCTCAGTGGAACCTGCCCCGCTTTCGCTGGGCCAAAGATCCCGTGGTGCGTGTTGAGATACCGGCCGATGAACAGCGTAATCGGATCCGTATTTCCTTCAGCGTGCGGCTGCAAGTGCGGGACCGAGCCGGGCTGGATGTCGTGCATAACGGTAAAGTGGTGCAAAGTTTCGATCTGCAAGGAGCGACGGTCTGGCACACCCAAGTGGTGGAATTCGACGCCAGCCCCGGCGTGAATGTCATCGAGTTGAAAGACCATGACGCCACGCTGGATCATGGCCCAGATTGGCTGACTTATTTGGAAGAATATCCGGATGTAAAAGCCTACGTGCTATCTAAGGGTGAAGACCTGAAGGAAGGGGCAATACGACACTATGAAGCCAGCGGCAAAGCCGAGCATCGTGTTCTGCCAATGCTGGGTGGAGACATTCCACCACCGCCTCGGGATTCGCTTTACTTCGCCTTTCGTCAACTGCGTGTGGAAGGTTATACTTCGCAATGACTTACTTCAACCTAGACCATATGCTCATGTTGATACTTGTCCCATGGTTGACTTGACCTGATTCTCGCGATTCAACGCACGAGTCGCATGTATTTGTTTCTGTTTCACAGTGTGTTTTTGCTCGGGCTGACTGCCTTTGCCACGCGGCATCTATATGCCCGCTCGTTGGATCGGTTTCTCGCGGTCGGGGTCATTGCCTGGGGCAATATTGTGGTAACATGCCTACTGCTGGCCAGTTTGCAGCTACTTGGTTCCTCCGCTTGGTTCCTGCGCACCTCGCTCTCCATTGCCGCCGCAACTTGGTTTCTGTGCCGACGATTTCAACCTGCCAAACAAAGGGACATTATTACCCCGGTCGTAAACGCATCCCCACTTTCACCCAAGCTGGTGACTTTGTTGATTCTGACGCTGATTCCGCTCGTCTATGTGAGCATACGAATCGCGGCCACCTATGTGCCGAACAATTACGATTCCCTTACCTACCACCTTCCGCGCGCCATGTTATACATGGGGCAAGGCACACTTGGTCACTTCGACACCGGGAACGATCGGCAAATATTTTTCCCGTTCAACTATAACCTCCTCCAGCTATTCAGCCTGATTTACAGTCCGCCTTTGCAGGTGCTGAATTTCCTCAACCTGGCCACTTGGGGTGTGTCTGGCGTGGCGGTCTTCCGACTGGCCCGACAGGCCGGCAGCGCGGTCAATCACGCGCTGATCGCCACTTGGCTGGCTTTGACCTCAACTCAAATTTTAGGGCAAGCCACCGCAACTACCAACGACCTGCCCACTGCCGCAGGGTTGCTCTGTTGTCTCGTCTTCGTGCTTAGGTGGCGGGAAGGCCGACTCGAGCGCGACGCCTTGCTCGCCGGTTTGGCCGGCGGGCTAACACTTGGGTCAAAACTTACCGTGGTATTTTTCGGACCAGTGGCCGGACTGATTGTGCTGACATTGGCTTGGCAGCATTGGAGACGGGGTCAGATCCGGGGCTTCATTTCCGGACTTCGAGCTTGGATCGCCCCTGGGCTGTTGTTCCTGCTCATGGCCTCACCATTTGCTCTCATCAACTTGGCGGAAAAAGGCCAGTGGATGACCCAGACCTACGATTACACACTTAATCGTCCTTTTTCGACCACCAGCGTAGTGCAAACCAGCGAAGCATATCTAACCCAGCTCGTGGTCGAACCGGTGCACCGGTTTACTTTCGATCTCGCCTTCACCCAGAAATTAAACGTCTGGGCTGAACAGAGCCTATTCACTAACTGGAACCCCCAATACGCGTTTTCACCTTTTTACCTCTTCCCTCCCGATCTCAACGAGGACCATGTCTGGTTTGGTTTCGTGGGGCCGGTCTTCCTCCTATGCGCGTTGTTTTGCCTCTGGCGTTGGCGACATATGCCCGCCCCGATGGTTTGGCTGGCCGGATTGGGTGTCGGTTGGATGGCGACCTATTTCACCCTGAACAAATGGTCGCTCTACAACCAGCGCTACATGGTGCTGGCCATTTTGGTCATGAGTCCGTGCCTGGCCGCTTGCCTGGGTTCAGGATCTAAGCGACCTTGGAGCCGGCGGAGCTGGCTGGTTCTTCTCACACTACTGATTACATCCTCCCTCTGGCTCGCGGGCATCTACCTGTTCAAGAATACGAGTCGCCCCTATGCTCCGCTTTGGGCCGGCGAACAGGCCCCAGCCGCACTGCCAAAACTTCCTTCTCTACTGGCCAGGCGCATGCAGGAACAACCTCGCATCAATATTGATTCCACCGATGGGAACGAGCGGACTTTCCTGTTCATGGCCCAAGGCAAAAATCAGCGGTTCATTGCCTCTAAAAGAATCCAGCCCGACTATTATCACGTTTTTTCGGAATGGGGCTATCCGCGAAAAGTGGCTTACAGCAACATTGAGCAGAAGTCTTCTTTCACCATTGTCCCGATCCCGACCAAGCGGACTGCCGGGGTTGAGTTTCTGGGCACAATAGGGCGGAGTGATCTGGCGCTGGACTACTACGGACTGATGCCGCATCCAGAGTCCGTGACGCCGACCGATGGCAATCGCAATCTGCTCGTCGAATTCCATTACGGACCGCGCGAGCCCAATCGTTACGCCCACATGCGCATCAGGGTGGCGGGCCTGAACGATGCGGACCAAGCTAAGTTAAGTGTTGGTATTGAATATGAGGATGGAACCACGGCAACCCTGGCCACGTTTACCCGCAGCGGAGAGGCCCCGGTCCCGGTCACCAAGCCTTTTCGCCGTTTCTTCATGCGGGCGGTCGATGCAAATACCGGAGATAAAATCGGTGGGACCGACCTGCCGTATCGCTTTCGTCGGCTCCCCCCCGAAATCGATACCCCGGACGATCCCTCACTCATTTTAGCGGACGAATTGATTATCCCGCAGCCGCAGACCCTAATCCCCACCGAGGGTCTGTCCGCGCCGGAAGGTCCTTACCCTCAGTGGGACCTGCCCCTCTTTCGTTGGGCAAAATCCCCGGTGGTGCGACTGGAAATCCCCACCACAGCGGATATGGCACGCCTTGAATTCATCTTCAGCGTCCGCTTGGAGGCCCGGGATCACGCTCAATTGGATGTGATTTTCAATGGGGAACTCGTGCAGGGCTTTACACTCACCGGCAGCAGCAACTGGTTCGACCATACTACCGCTCTCAAACCCCGCCCCGATAAAAATATTTTGGAAATCAGAAACGTGGTCGTCGATGACGAGCCTGACTGGCTGGACTACCTTGACCGGTATCCCGACGTGAAGAACTATGTCGTGAATCAGGGCATCCCTCTAGAGCAAGGTGCCAAGGAACATTATGAATCCTTTGGCAAAAACGAAACCCGGACGCTGCACCACCGACGCCGGACCGTGACCCTCCCGGACAAAGAGCAGCTTTATTACCTTTTCCGCTCCCTGCGGATCAACGGTTATCACCACCCATGAAAAACAGTGCCGCCAAACCCGCCACCCCTGAAACCGGTCGCAATGCCTACATCGACGCCCTGCGCGGAGTGAGCATTTTCGGGGTGGTTTGTATTCATTTTGCCGGGAGCTTCGTTACGACCGACGATTTTGCCTGGAGCCCGTCATTCTATCTCGGTCTCTTCCTTAATCAGGTATTCATCTTTGCCGTCCCCTTGTTCATTTTTCTTTCCGGTCTGCTGGCCGGGGCCTCCAAGAAAAAGCTGACGCTCGCAGAATACTATCGGGCTCGATTTTGGCGCATCGGCTTTCCCTACCTGCTGGCCAGTCTGGCCTCTTTTTTCCTGCTCAACCACTATGTGGCCTGGCTGGCCCTACCGGGCGCGTGGGCCCGGTTCGTTTGGCTGCTCCAAAAAGTGAGCTATTATGGCGTTGAGCCCACGCTATATTTCATCCCCCTGATCCTGCAATTATACATTCTGCAGCCTTTCCTGAAAGCACTTCCCCAAGGGTTGAACCGGTTGGTTCCAGCGGTAAGCCCTGATCGTTTTGCCCTCTTACTCACGGCCCTTCTGTTGATCCTGCATATCAGTATGGGCGTGCTATGTTTCCGTAACACCTTGAATTACTACGACTGGGGTCGACCCAATCCCTTGTTCTGGGTGTTCTACTTCTTTGCCGGCCTGCACTTTCGTAGCCTGCGCGAATTTATCTCTCCCCGCATGGTGCGCATGGGCTGCTGGGTTGCTCTCCTCGTGGCCATGGCGGCCATGACTTGGAATTTCAACCATGTCCTCGATCGTGAAGTCGTCGGCGCAAACTTTGAAAGAAATCAACTCGATTTCGCCTATGTGCGCCCGGAAATGCTGGTGTATGACCTGGCCGTGGTGGCGTTCCTGGCTGCCGGATTGGTTCTCGGTTGGAAGATCAAAACCGGTTTGTTCTCCTATTTGGGGCGATACACCCTCGAGGTTTATCTCTGGCACATCCTCGTCCTCTACTACGGCGCGTGGCGTTATGCCGACGCCTTGGCCGCGTGTCGCCAATTGCCGGAACTTATCGTCGTGATCTGCGCAACCACCGCCCTCCTGATCGCGGCCCTGACCGACGGCTGGTCTCGTGTTAAACACTTTATTGGCCACCACCGCCTGGTGCTGGTCAAGGCGGAGTAATATCCCATCCTTCTGTGGGCACCTAACGGGACGGGGTCGATGCAAAACGCTGTGGACATAGCCTCCTATATCCCGCCTCATTAATCATTACGCCGGATACTACCATTCCACTTTCGTCGAATTCGTCCTCCCATGAGCAACCCTGAACCCTCCTCCTCCCCGAGCATTGCGATTACCATCCCCTGCTATCAGGAGGAGCACACCATCGCCCAGGTCGTGGCCGACTTCAAAGCCCAGCTGCCATCTGCCGCCATTTACGTTTTCGATAATAATTGCACGGACCGGACCGCGGAATTCGCCCGGGCCGCAGGTGCCACGGTCATCCGGGAGAAACGACAGGGCAAAGGTCACGTCGTCTCAACCATCTTTGAGGTGATTCGGGAGGATATCTTGGTCATGGTGGATGGTGACGGCACCTACGATGCAACCGCCGTCCATCGCTTGCTTGCCCCGATTCTGCAGGGTGATGCGGACATGATGGTTGCGGCCCGGTTGGAACAGTATGGGGACAAAGCCTTCCGCAAGTTCCACGTCGCCGGTAACCAGCTCGTTTGCTGGATCATCAACCGCATGTTCCATGCCAACATTTCGGACATCTTTTCCGGCTACCGGGCGTTTACCCGGGACTGTGCCCAGCTGATTCCCATCACTTCCCACGGCTTCGATGTGGAGACCGAGTTGACCATGCAAAGCCTCTACCGCGGCATGGTCGTCAAGGAAATCGAGGCACCCTATGGAGAACGACCGGCGGGTAGTTTTTCCAAGCTCCGCACCCTGCCTGATGGATTACGCGTGCTCCTCCGATTGTTCCTGCTGCTGCGCTCCTACAAGCCGCTGACCCTTTTCGGCTCGGTCGCCATCCTCCTTTTTCTCGGCACGGTCGCCGCGGGAACCTTGCCCTTGATTGAATTGATTGAGCAACATCGCGTGATCAGCCGGGCCAGCGCCATTCTCGCGATATCCGGCTTCATGCTCACCTGCCTCAGTCTCGCCCTGGGCCTCGTGTTGAGTTCAGTCAACCTGCGTTTGTTGGAATTGGAGCGCGTGGTGATCAAGCGCATCAACGGCGCCAAAGCTGACTGACCTACTGGCATCGCGTATGGGCACGAAAGATTTCAATGCCTTTGATATGTTCATCTGTCGCTGGCGCGCTCGTGTCGTCCGGCAGCATATCCAGCCAGACACCACGGTGCTAGATTTTGGCTGCGGTCACCAAGCCATGATCCTGCGCGCCATTCAACCGGGAATCAAACGGGGGATCGGTCTTGATTATGACGCGACTCCGGGACGTCCCGCAGCCAATCTGGAAATCCGCCAATTCCACTTCAAGGACCGGCTGGATTTCCCTGACGAGAGCTTTGATACCGTCACCATATTGGCCGTGCTGGAGCATATCCCGGTCGAGCAGGTTGCACTCCTGTTCAGTGAATTTAACCGCATCCTCAAGCCGGGCGGACAGGTATTGATCACCACTCCAACTCCTGCAGCCAAGCCAGTGCTCGAATTCCTCGCCTTCAAATTGCACTTGATCTCCAAGCCGGAGATTGCTGACCACCAGCACTACTACAGCAGAAATGATCTGCAAACCCTGGCCGCTGACCACCACTTTCAACTCTGCACCTACCATAAATTTTTGTTGGGGTTTAACTGCTTCGCCGCTTTTACCAAACCACTGGTTTGAACCTACAAAGGTGCTGCATAGTTTACATCCACCACACTCCTGATTTTAAAAAGCCCGTGTCCCGATCATGGACCTTTTTCTTTTCCACAGTCTTATCCTGATCTGGGTCTCAATTGGGACCGCGCGACATATTACAAGACAGGCGGGAGACCAAGTGTTGATCTCCGCCGTGCTCACATGGAGCAATCTCGTCGCCACGCGGTTGCTACTCGTCAGCGTGGATCGGTTGGGAGATCCGGCATGGCTTCTCATTGTCTCGCTTTTGCTGGCCACTGTTTTCTGGTGGTCACAGTCACGGCGGGTTTCGCTTTCAACGGTGTCTGCCTCCGACTCAGAAGAACCCGGGACCTGGGCAATGCTCGCCTACGCATTAACCCTGATGCCCTTGGCCGTCTGGATGTTATCACGCGTTTTTCTAGGCCAGCCAGGCGACCCTGATGTGCTCAAGGCTTTTGCTTGGCCACTCACCGGCCTCGGACTTTACCGATTGGGCCGGGTTTATCCACTTGAAGCCAATCCTTCGCTTGCTCTCTCATGGTTGGGCTTGGTCGCAGCGTTTGTAATCGCGCGATTCGACCCAACCGCGCACGTGATGCTCGCAACCTTTGGCTTAGTCGCGAGTCTGGTATTCTCCCTCCAATGGAAACAGAGTCGCCGTCCATGCCATGCACTGTTAGGCATGTCGGTCGCTTTTATCGCAGTTGGTGGCTTGTCTGGTTATCTCCTTCCTGACCTTCGCTGGTCTGGTCCACATGATTCCCTTGCTGCCGCCTCTCCGCCGGCCTCTGATCACCATCTTCTTTACTTCCATGATCTGATTCTAGCGGCAGAAGCCGGTCCTGTGGCAACGGAGGGACTTCGCCCGGCCGAGGGACCATACCCCCTGCGCAATCTGCCCCGTTTTCGCAGCGTGCGACAACCAAGCATGCGCCTCATCTTTCCTGCCCAATCCGGGGTAGGCCACCTGCACATCCGATATAGCTTTGGGTTGCTTCAACGCGACAAGACGGAAATCGAGGTGCTCTTCAACGGTCGCAAGGTCAAGCAGTCTCGTCTCTCACACCAACTCGGGTGGATCGACGAGACTTTGGATCTGATTGCCCTCCCCGGGGAGAATGTCTTGGAGTTTGTGGACATCCCGATCCAGCAGGAGCTTGATTGGCGCGGTTACCTCGAACGCTATCCAGATGTGATGCTATACCTCGCATCCAACAACATCCCTCTCGAAGAAGGCGCACTCGAGCATTACGAACTCAGCGGGCGGCCGGAGGGCCGAATCATGCTGACCAGAAAGCCCCCCCCCCCAATTCGTGGCGCCTACCACTTTGTTTTCCGTCTGCTACAAGTGGAAGGACTCCGATGAACACTTTCGCTTCACTCCTGTCCCGAAGGCTCGTCATTACTCTTGCGTTGCTCGCGTTGCTCGCGACCTGGATCTATATGGCAAACGTCGCCGGCACCTCGCCATGGTATCGCCACGCCGAAGCCAATCTCCCCACGTTGACAGACTCACTCGCACTCAACAATGGCGTCGCACCCGCGCGCATCGCAGAGCCTGGCCTGTTGTCTTCCTATCTGCTCGCACTCGACTTGCGCATCCGGCACGGGCTCCACCGTCTCCCCGTCTGGAACATCTCCACTTTCGGCGCAAGCACCAGTCCATTGCATGAACTCCAGGCATTGGTGCGCCTCGAGCAGATGCACAGCCGCATTCTGATTATCCTGCTTATCCTGGGTGGCGGCGCCCTCGCCTGCTCGGTGGTTCCGGGACTGGAATCGGGATGTCTCACGGTAGTGCTTCTCTGTGGCTGCGCTGGTTTGCTTTATCATGGCCTGACAGTGCAACCGGAACTGCTGAGCTGCGGTCTGGGCGTGGTGTTGGCATTGCTTTGCGCGTGGCATGGCACGAACGCCACGAACTGGAGGGACCACCACGGAGGGCTTTTTCTCGCAGGTTTGTTTGGTGGATTCGCGGCACTGGTGCAAACCTTCGGGGTCATCCACCTTTTCGCGATCTATGCCTGGTGCTGGCTCGCTGCTTGCTCTGTCCCCGCCCTACGTCCAGGCCGACCCAGCATCCGTGTTGGTCTGTTGCCAGTTGCCAGTGCGATACTCCTGCTCTGGTTCGCACAACGGGTGTCCGGGACAGGTGCCACCAATGAAGTGATAGCCGAAAGGCTCCGGGCGATGTCGCTTCTCGTGGGTCTGATCCCATTGGTCACGCTCTGGAGCGGAGCCAATCGACGGGGGGCATTTCTTCGTGAACGCGCCAGCGAATTTGCCCTGCTGTGCGGCGGCGCCCTGGCTGCCCTTACACTCGCCTATGCCACTCTGCGCACAATCCTACCTGCAGATGCAGCCCTCGTGTGCTGGGCCGACCAGTTGGAGCATGTATTTTATCCGGGACAGTTCACGGTAAATATCCTGACAGCTCCTGCAGGTATCGTCCGGGAAATCCTCCGTTTCATCAGAGCGAGCCCTTTCCTCTACGTTAGCGCCATAGCACTCGCATTTACCATATGCCAGCAGCGAGACATACCCGTGCGAACGAAGGCGTTCATCGTTCTGCTGCTGGCGACTGCGCTGGGACAAACCTGGCAGCTGGCGCATAGCAGCTTTACCGAATCAGCCAGTGTAGGGGTGCAAGTCCCCTTGATCCTGGTATGCGCAATCGCCGTGCTCTCAGCTGGACCTTGGCCACACCGCTCGGGCCGCCGCCCCTGGCTGGCACCGGTCATTTTGGTGGTCGCTGCCGTCTTGCTTGTCACCGCGCCTCTGCGCTTGCACGATAATTCTCCGCCTGAACCATCTGGCGACAAATCCATGGTCAGTGGCTACACACTGACCTATTTGTTTGATCAACACGACCATCCGCCGGCTTATCGTCAAATGATGCAGGATCACTACGGGAACCGAGTCGACTTCGAGCGGGCCGCCCAGGAATACTTGGCGCAACCCGGCCACCGATATTGATGCGCGCATGAGCACTGCCTGGAAATCACCCGCCCGCTGGCAGCTCTGCTGCCTGTTGATCATCGGCGTCTTTGCCTGGATGATCGATCTTAAGGGTATCACCACCGATGAGGGCCTCCGACTCTGGATCATCAACGGAGGTCAGCCTGCTTTGCCCGGAGATCTGGCACTCGACGCCACCTGGGCAAGGGTCATTGCCGCCAATGCACCTTATGCCTACCAGCCACTCTACTTTCTGATCCAGAATGGGCTCATGCGGCTGGCTGACTCGCAAAGCCTTTTGCTCTTCCGTTCCGTGAATCTCGTTTTCCTCTGGATCGCGTTGCAGGGTCTGCTGGCGCTCTCCCGGGACTGGCGACCGTCTGCCCGTCTGTTCCTGCTTAGCCTGTTTTCCTTCAATGCCTACCTGTTCATGCATGTGCTCCAGATCCGTGAATACACCGCGGGTGTGGCCTTCTACATCTGGACCAGCTGGTTGGTCCTCCGACTTGATGCCCGGCGGTTGGAGCGACCTTGGGCGGACACCGCCTGGTTCACCGCCTATGGCATGGCGCTGGTGGTCGGCTTTTACCTGCAAAGCTGGACGGTCTTTCCCACCGCAGCCCAGGGTCTCTTCCTCGTCCTGCGCCGACCGGGCGACCGTCAGCGTTACTACGCCTACCTAGCCCTCACCTATGTGATCGTCGTGACCGCGGTCTGGCCTTATCTGCAAGACAATCAACAAAAGATCAACATCGGCCTCTGGGCCCGGGAACAGGAACCCATTCACAAGCACCTGTTCACAGGCTTCCACTTGTTGCTGACCGGCCACCTGCCGGGAGTGTATCGTCTGGCCGATGGACTTTTCTGGTTTTGGTCGGCCACGCTCGTTGGAGGCTTGCTCTGGTTGCTGACGGATCGCACCGAAATCAACGGTAAGCTACCGCTAAGGGAAATCCGCCGCCAAGTGCTGTTGCTGCTTCTCTGCCTCGGTATCTCCGTGGCCTTCCAGATTATCTACGCCTTGAAGGTTGAGAACCTATCTCTCTGGCCGCGGTATTTCATCATCCATTATTTCTTCCTGATGTGGCTGGGAGCCCTCGTGTTTCACCGCCTGCTCGACCTGCGTGCGGCGGCGGGGGGTCCATCCATTGCGCGCCGTGTCGCCACGGGAGTGGTCGCGGCCATGGCGGTGGCGCTGACCGTGTCAATGGTCTTCCAGATCCGCAGCTACCGCCGCGATCCCATGCTCGACATGGCGGAGACGGTATCTTCCAACTGGCGCATCTGGGCCGCGGAGTTGGAGCGCATTTTGCATCCCAGCGATGTCGTATTGATGCCGGACTTTATCCGGCGATCAACCCTGACTTTCACTCGACCCATGACCAATCGAATTCTGCTGCCCGATGAGCTGGAAACCAGCGATCTCCGGAATGTAGGTCGCCTCGTCTACATGGAAGCGAATGAGTCCCTGCATGAAAGAGATCAACTATTGGTTCGCACGAACGCGTTGGGCTTCTCGACTTGGCAAGCATACCAAATAAAATCGCCCGATGGAAAAACCATTCTTCCCGAATGGCAGATTATCGTGTTTACCCGCTGAAACTTGTTTCGTGATGGCTACTTGTTCCATTTGGGGGGAACATTAGCCCATGTTCCTGTTGGTTTGGCCGGGTTATGGTCTGCGGTCGATGGGTATAATCTCCTCGACCCATATTTGAAAAGTCTGCTGCCTTCAGGACGAAATCCCACGTTATGAAAGTCATAAGTGCCCTGCCGCTCGAGCAGCATAATATCGAAATCCAGCACAACCGTGAAGCATGGCAGCGCAAGCCGATGCTGCGGGATGTCTATCGCGATTTCTATCGCCTGATTGCCTCCAACCTCAATTTCCAAATCCGCGGTTCCATTGTCGAACTCGGGTCGGGTATGGGCCACATCAAGGAGGTCATCCCACACTGCATCACCACCGACCTCTTTTCAAACCCCTGGCTCGATCACCAGGAAAATTGCTACAAATTAAGTTTCGCCGATTCCATGGTATCACATCTCATTCTTTTCGACGTCTGGCATCATCTGCGCTACCCGGGCACGGCTTTGCAAGAGTTTCACCGGGTGTTGGCCCCCGGCGGCCGGTTGATTCTATTCGAGCCAGCCGCAAGCTGGGTGGGACGGCTGGTTTATCACTACTTTCACCATGAGCCCGTTGCTATCCGCGACGCTATCACGTGGGAAGCCCCGGCAGGTTTCTCCGCTGCGGACGCCGACTATTTCGCCGCGCAGGGGTCAGCCACCCGCCTGTTCTGGTGGAACGAGGGCCGCGATCGGCTGCAAGGCTGGCGCCTTCACGAAGTGCGCCCAATCACCTCATTTGATTATTTTTCTTCAGGTGGTTTCTCCGGTCCTCACTTGGGCGGCCGGTTTTTGCACAGCCTGATGCGTGGGCTGGATTACATCTGCTCCCCATTCCCCCGCGCGTTCGCCGCACGCTTGCTCGTCGTCTTGGAGAAGGAAACCAACTGACATGTCCGCTTCATCTGAAATCACCTCCGCCCATCTGCAAAAGATCGCCTCGTTCTACGATGCCGCCCCCGTGGAACTCAATTTCGCCGCCCGCAGTTACCGCAGACTGCTGGCACACTATTACAACCTGCTCATTCCTGCGGACGCCTCGGTGCTGGAAATCGGCTGCGGCTCAGGTAAGTTGCTCGCCCGGATCCGCGCCCGCCGCAAGGTGGGCATTGACCTCTCAAACCACCAGATCGCTGCCGCCCGAATCCGGATTCCCGACGGAGAATTCCACGTGCAGGCTGGCGAACTGCTCGAGCTCGGCGAAACCTTCGACTACATCATCATCTCGGATACGCTGAATTTCGCGGCGGATGTGCAACAGATGCTGCAACGACTCCATGCCGTCTCGCATGGGGACACCCGGCTGATCATCAATTTCTTTTCCTCGTTGTGGCGGCCGGTCATGGGCTTCGCCCGGTGGCTGGGCCTGCGTTCGGACCAGCCACACTCGAGTTGGCTCAGCTCAACCGACGTCAGGAACCTGCTGCAGCTCGCCGATTGGAATCCGCTGCGCACCGAATCCCGACTGCTACTCCCCATCCGTTGCCTGGGCATCGAAAACCTGTTCAACCGCTGGCTCGCCCCCTTGCTGCCGTTTTTTTGCCTGACGGTTTTTTCCGTCTCCCGCCCCATTCGCCGCACCACTGCCCCGGCCCGCACAGTCTCCGTCATCATCCCCGCCCGCAACGAGGCCGGCAACATCGAGGCTGCCGTGCTCCGCACGCCGGACATGGGCGCGGGCACTGAGCTCATCTTTGTCGAGGGTCACTCCCAGGACAACACTTGGGCGGAAATCCAGCGGGTCGCGCAGGCCTATCCGCAAAGTAAGATCAAGATCATGCAGCAAACCGGCAAGGGCAAGGGTGACGCCGTGCGCATGGGCTACGCCGCCGCCACGGGCGACATCCTGATGATCCTTGATGCCGACCTGACCATGCCACCCGAGGAGCTGCCAAAATTCCACGCCGTTCTGGCCGACGGTCACGCCGATTTCGCGAACGGTTGTCGCCTCGTCTATCCCATGGACGAGGCCGCCATGCAGTTTCTCAACCTCTGCGCCAACAAGACATTCGGCATCATTTTCACCTGGTTGCTCGGCCAACCAGTCAAGGACACCCTCTGCGGCACCAAGGTGCTCAGTCGTGTGCACTATGACCGGATCGCGGCCAATCGAGCCTACTTTGGTGACTTCGATCCTTTCGGCGACTTTGATCTGCTCTTCGGTGCCGCCAAACTGAATTTAAAAATCGCGGACGTTCCCATCCGTTACAAGGAGCGCACCTATGGCAGCACCAATATTCATCGCTGGAGCCACGGTTGGTTGCTTTTGCGCATGGTGCTTTTTGCGGCGAGAAAATTGAAATTTGTGTGATTCTGCCTGCCGTGTCGCTGAAGTTTCACATAGATCAACCAACCGATTGGAGCCACCCTGCGCGCTGCCTCATCATTCGTGGTTGGTGTTATTCGCAGCAGGAAAGTGCTGTAACTGCAATTCGACTCCGCACGGCCGATCGCATGTTGCATGGGGTGGTAGATCTACCCCGACCTGATGTGAAGGCTGCCCTGCCCGCCGCCCCCGACAACAACGTTGGCTTTGAAATCCGGGGCACCCTGCCCGCTGGCCAGCAAACCGTGATAATCGAGGCTCAACTTTCGGGCCATGACTGGCACGTGATCATGGAGCGCCCGGTGCGAATCAAGCGACGCTGGCTGCCCCTCTGGTTGGGCGGCGGAGATTGGACCGAGCTGATGTTCTTCCAAATGCCGGCCCACATGGCCTACCCGGCGCGACCGATCCGGCAGGAAACTTTCCCTCCGGTCGATCCATCCCGACGCCGACCAAAATTCTGCCTCGTGACCCCGTCCTACCAGCAGGTCCGCTACCTCGGCCAAACCATGCACAGTGTGCTCGATGACCAACCGGAGGTGGAATGCCAGTATGTCGTGCGAGATGGCGGTTCGACCGACGGCAGTAACGACCTCATCCGGCAACAGGCGGATCGGCTCCACGCCTGGACCAGTGCACCCGATAAAGGGCAAGCCGATGCCATTGCGCAGGGATTCGCGCAAACCAATTGCGGACCAGACGACATAATGGGTTGGATAAACTCCGACGATTATTACCTCCCGGGGGCGCTTGCTTACGTGGCTGACTACTTTGCTCAACATCCCGAGGTGGACGTAGTGTATGGTCATCGGATCGTGATCGACGAAAACTCACAGGAGATCGCCCGTTGGTTCCTCCCCACACATGAGCCCGAGGTGCTGCGCTTGAACGACTTTGTGCCGCAGGAAACTCTTTTCTGGCGCAGGCGCGTTTGGGAACGGGTCGGGGGTCTCGACACTTCCTACCATTTCGCGATGGACTGGGACCTGCTCCTCCGTTTTCAGGCGACAGGCTCGACTATTGTCCGGGTTCCCTACTTTTTGGCCTGCTTTCGCTCCCATGCGGCGCAAAAAACTTCGGCGGTGATGCACAGCACCGGACAGAATGAAATCACTCGGTTGCGCGAGCGCACCCACGGTCGAGCTTTTCCCGCCAGTGAAATCGAGGGTCACCCTCGACTGATCAGTTACCTGCGGCGGAGCGCATTCATCCAATTTCTCTGGGGCATGGGTTGGCGGGCACATTGATTGTTGAGTGTAACCGGGGTTGATTTTGTCAGCCGGCTGAGAGATAAATGGGGAGATGCTTCTTTCCATCATCGTCCCTGTTTTCAAGGAGGAGAAAAACGTCCCGGAATTTTTGCGCCGGTTGCAACCGATTTTGTCAGCCATCACCGAGGACTATGAGATCATTTTTGCCCTCGACCCTTCCCCCGACGCAACCGAGCAGGTGATCCTGAAGCACCGCCAACAGGACGAGCGGATCAAGCTGATCACTTTTTCCCGTCGCTTCGGCCAACCGATGGCAACCTTAGCCGGCATGGAATATTCGCATGGCGAAGCAGTAATTGTCATGGACGTGGATCTGCAGGATCCCCCGGACTTGGTCGCGGAGATGGTGGCACGGTTCCGTGAGGGTTACGAAGTGGTGCTCCCCCAGCGTCGCCAACGCACCGGTGAGCCCTGGCTGAAAAAAATCGTTTCGGCCGTCGGCTACCGCCTGATCAACAAAATCGCCGATGTCCGGATCCCACCCAACACCGGGGACTTCCGACTGATGTCCCGGCGTGTGGTGAACGAATTACTGCGCCTCAAAGAGACCCATGGATTTCTGCGGGGAATGGTGGCGGTGGTCGGTTTCCGACAGTGTATCATTCCCTTCGACCGGCCGCCCCGTCACGCCGGTGACACCCATTACAACCGCTTTCTCGGTTCGTTGCGCATCGGTTTCAACGGCATCTTTTGCTTCAGCACCTACGCCCTGCAACTGAGCACCATGCTGGGGTTCCTCATCGCCGGTTTTTCGTTTTTACTGATGACCATCTACCTCTTCTACAAGTTCATGGGCTGGGAGATTCTTTGGGGCAACCCGACCCTGGTCATCCTGATCTCCTTTCTGGGCGGTATCCAACTGATCAGTGTCGGTATTCTCGGCGAATACATCGGTCGCATCTATGAGGAAGTGCGCGGCCGCCCGCGCTACATCGTGGACCGCCTGACCGGACTCGAACCTCGCTCCTGACCTCGCGCCATGCCTGATGGAAAGTGGCCCAAGGTGTTGCCTCAGCTCACCCCCGAACAGCAGCAGCGTAATCATGAATTCATGCGGCTTTGGCATGAGGAATTGGCCCGCCGACCACGCTACGGCGTGGTCGAGCGTTTCAATCACCTGTTTCCTGTTCGTCACAGTCAGCCGGATTTCCGCACCACCATCGAGATCGGGGCCGGTTTGGGCGAGCACCTCGAATACGAGAAACTTTCACCCGAACAGGAGGCGGGTTACTACTGCAATGAATATCGGCAGAACATGGCCGCCGAAATCCGCCGGCGCTTTCCCCGGGTCCGCACGGTCGTCGGCGACTGTCAGCAACGCATGGATTTCCCGGACGGCTTTTTTGACCGTTACATCGCCGTCCACGTCCTGGAGCATTTGCCCGATCTCCCGGCCGCCATCCGGGAAGCCCATCGGTTATTGAACAAAACAACGGGAAGACTGCTGGTGGTTGTGCCCACCGAGGGTAGCCCGGCCTACTCACTCGCGCGCAAGCTATCAGCCGAGCGGCTCTGGTATCGCCATTACACCGCCCCCTACGTCGAATTCTACGGGCGCGAGCACATCAATCTTGTGCCCGAGATCCTGGCCGAACTGGAGCCCTGGTTCACGGTCGAACGCCGGTCCTGCTTTCCTCTGCCATTTCTGCCTTTCTTCTTCTGCAACCTGTGCATTGGCTACGTGCTGCGGCCCCGCGCCACCGGGCCTTGACCCTACCATGCAAAACATCTTCGTCACCGGCGCCGCCGGATTCATTGGTTCCAACCTCATCGACCGCCTGCTCGCGAACGGAGCCGCCGTCACCGGTTGGGACAACCTCTCCACCGGGCAGGAGCGTTTTCTCGCCGGTGCGATTGAAAATCCGCGCTTCAAGCTCATTCGCGGCGACAATCTTGATCTTCCTGCTCTGACCGCCGCGATGGAGGGATCGGATTTCGTTTTCCACTTGGCGGCCAATGCCGACATCAGGGACGGCTGGTCGCACCCGCGGCGCGATCTCGAGCAGAATACCATCGCCACGTTCAATATCCTGGAAGCGATGCGCACCAGTGGAGTGAAACGCATAGCCTTCTCGTCCACCGGATCTGTCTATGGCGAAGCTCAGGCCACCCCTGATCAACCGACCCCCGAGACTGAAGCGTTCCCACTTCAGACCTCACTCTATGCAGCATCCAAGACTGCGGGCGAAGGATTGATTTCGTCCTATGCCGAGGGCGGCAACCTGGACGAGGCCTATATCTTTCGTTTCGTCTCCATCCTCGGCGAACGCTATACCCACGGCCACGTGTTCGACTTCTACCAGCAACTGCTCGCCCACCCCGACCGGCTGCGTGTCCTGGGTGATGGTCGGCAGCGGAAAAGCTACCTCTATGTGCAGGACTGCATCAATGCGATGCTGCACGTCACCACGCTGGCCACGGCGAAGACTGCACCGCATCACACGCAGGTGTATAACCTCGGCACCCCGGAATATGTCGAGGTGAACCAGAGCATCGGATATATCTGTGCGGCATTGGGCTTGAAACCCGCGCTGGAATATACCGGCGGGAGCCGGGGTTGGATCGGCGACAACCCCTTCATCTTTCTCGATACCCAAAAGGTTCAGGCCACGGGCTGGAAGCCCAGACTCACGATTGAACAGGGCATAGTGCGCACCTTGCGGTGGCTGGAGGCCAACCGCTGGGTCTACGCGGCCCGTTCCAGTGAGAATCCAAAGCCGGCATGATCTCACCCGCTTCCAAACCGGTCTATTGGACCTGGCTGGCTGCTTCCGTGCTGATGCTGGCCGAGTTCCTCCTGTTCGATGCCATGACGGCGCAACATCACGCCCATTATTACCCCCGCTGGAATGACCAGATCCAGTATCTCTCCGAGGCCTACCGGGCCTACGAAATTACCCGCACCGATGGCATGGTCGCCGGGTTGAAGGCCACCCTCACGAAAACTTCTCTGCAAGGCACCCTTCACGATTTCTCCGCCCAGTTCGTCTTTCAAGTGGTGGGCTCAGCCTCGCGCAGTGCGGCCTTGAGCT
>JAURFH010000457.1 GCA_030834415.1 Verrucomicrobiota bacterium
GTTGCCGTAGCGCACGACGGAGAAGGTTGTGTTGCTGTAGGAGTTCGAGGCGATGAAGAGCTTGTCCGAGCAGAGCTTCGATGCGCCGTAGAGGTTGACGGGCGATGATGCCTTGTCGGTTGATAGGGCGACGACTTTCTTGACGCCGCATGCTGTGGCTGCGTCGGCTACGTTCATCGCGCCGATGACGTTGGTCTTGATGCACTCGAAGGGATTGTATTCCGCTGACGGGACGATCTTCATGGCTGCGGCATGGATAACGTAATCGACGCCGCGCATGGCAAGATGGAGACGCTCGCGGTCGCGAACGTCTCCGATGAAGTATTTGACCTGTGGGTGCTTCTTTGCCATTTCCCACTGCTTCATTTCGTCTCGCGAGTAGACGATGATGCGAGCGGGGTTGAGAGCGGACGCTGCCTTTACGAACGCTTGGCCGAAGGAGCCTGTGCCCCCTGTTATGAGAACGGTGGCATCAGTCAGCAGGGTCATACAGGTCCTCGCCTTTCTTGATCGCTTCGACCAGTCGCTGGATCATCAGCGCA
>JAURFH010000458.1 GCA_030834415.1 Verrucomicrobiota bacterium
GCCGGTGCGAGCCTCACCGCACCGGCGCTGGTTCAGTGCGGCTCTGTCGTGCTGTACAAATGCGCGAGTCTCACCGCACCGGTGCTAGAACAGTGCGGATATGTCGTGCTGGACGGAGGCGCGAGTCTCACCGCACCGGTGCTGGTTCAGTGCGGATATGTCCGGCTGTACGGAGACGCGAGTCTCACCGCACCGGCGCTGGTTCAGTGCGGCTCTGTCGATGTGCGCAAAGACGCGAGCCTCACCGCACCGGCGCTGGTTCAGTGCGGAGATGTCGTGCTGTGCGAAGGCGCGAGTCTCACCGCACCGGTGCTAGAACAGTGCGGATATGTCGTGCTGTGCGAAGGCGCGAGTCTCACCGCACCGGTGCTGGTTCAGTGCGGCTCTGTCGTGCTGGACGGAGGCGCGAGTCTCACCGCACCGGTGCTGGGAACAACTGGCCGGATAGACTCAAATTTAAACATCTGCGGTCGCACAGTTGAAGTGATTGACGGCATCGGCACTGTGACGCTCCGGGAGCGGACGATTGACGGTGTTGTCGT
>JAURFH010000459.1:0-249 GCA_030834415.1 Verrucomicrobiota bacterium
TTCAAACCGTCTCCACCGGTTCCTTGGGACTGGATGTTGCGCTGGGGGTGGGCGGTTTACCCCGTGGCCGCGTGATTGAAATCTACGGTCCCGAGTCATCGGGTAAGACCACCCTGACGTTGCAAGTCGTCGCCGAAATGCAAAAACTGGGCGGCGTTTGTGCCTTCGTTGATGCCGAGCATGCGTTGGACGTTCAGTACGCCCAGGCCTTGGGTGTGCGCCTCGAAGACATGTTGATCTCACAGCCCG
>JAURFH010000459.1:259-541 GCA_030834415.1 Verrucomicrobiota bacterium
ACAGTTTGGTGCGCTCCGCGGCCATTGACCTCATCGTGATCGACTCGGTCGCCGCTCTGACACCCAAGGCCGAACTCGAAGGCGATATGGGGGATTCATTACCTGGCTTGCAAGCCCGCCTCATGAGCCAAGCCCTGCGCAAATTGACGGCCAGCATTAAAAAGGCCAATTGCACGGTAATCTTTATCAACCAAATCCGCATGAAGATCGGTGTGATGTTCGGTAGCCCCGAGACCACAACGGGCGGTAACGCACTCAAGTTTTACTCATCGGTTCGCCTCA
>JAURFH010000460.1 GCA_030834415.1 Verrucomicrobiota bacterium
ATTACGGGGCCTTTTGATCCGATTGTGATTCCGCCCGGGTCTGCCAAGACCGATTGGGAGGTCGAATTGGCTGTGGTGATCGGAAAGAAAGCATCCTACGTCAGCGAACCCGACGCCATGCAGCACGTAGCCGGTTACCTTTTGCATAATGATGTGAGCGAACGCGCCTATCAACTCGAGCGCGGCGGGCAATGGGTGAAGGGCAAGAGTTGCGACACCTTTGCTCCGATTGGTCCGTATTTGGTGACCGCAGACGAGATCACCGATCCGCACAGTCTCGATCTGTGGCTCAAGGTCAATGGCGAACTGATGCAATCAAGTAATACCTCAGACCTCATCTTTAACATTCCGACCCTAGTGAGCTACATCAGTCAGTTTATGACTTTACTTCCGGGAGATATCATCTCTACCGGAACTCCGGCCGGAGTAGGGCTCGGATTCGATCCGCCCCGCTACCTTAAAAAAGGAGATGTAGTAGAATTAGGCATCGACGGGCTAGGTTCTGCCAAACAACCCGTAGAATAACGTTTCGCCTGTG
>JAURFH010000461.1 GCA_030834415.1 Verrucomicrobiota bacterium
GGACGACGATGATCCGCTACAGCCTGGTGAGTTCAGGGACGTTGATGCACCTGGCGGGGCCATACGTGATAGTTTGATGCCGTTACCGTTCAAGGGACCGGATCAGACGTTATTTAATTTGTTGGGCTTTGTGGTACAGGCCGGGCAGCGTTTTGCCACGATCACGGACCTTCGGGTTGGTGAGGGCAATCAGCAGGCGGCTGTTGGTACTACGATGGCGATGATGGAACAGGGCTCACGGGTCATGAGTGCGGTGCATAAGAGATTGCACTACGCCATGCGCCAGGAGTTCAAGATCCTTGCACGTGTGATGAGTGAGAGCCTCCCACAGGAGTATCCTTATTCTGTCGCGGGCGACGATCAATCGATTATGGCTAAGGATTTTGATGACCGCGTGGACGTGATTCCGGTCAGCAATCCGAATGTATTTAGCCAGGCGCAGCGTATTATGCTGGCGCAGAGCAAACTACAGCTCGCGGCCCAGGCCCCAGAGCTTCATAATATGCACGAGGTTTTCCGTGATATGTATGAGGCGTTG
>JAURFH010000462.1 GCA_030834415.1 Verrucomicrobiota bacterium
ATTACCAGCCTGTATTGGATCTGCTGGGGAATGCGTTGCAGGAGGGCTTTATGCGCAAAGAGCATCAAGAGCTGGTTTTGCCGGCCGGCACGGTGAAGGAACTGCTGGAGATGATCGTGCGGCACAAGCCGATTCAGTTTCAGAAATGGATACAAAAGAAGCAGACCTGAGGTGAAGCTCAGTTTTTCGTATTCTTTGCTGAAGGCAGACGCATAAAAGCTGGACGAGTGGCAGGAGGATAGCCTGAGGGAAATATGGAGCCGTGAATTGCTTTTGAACGGCACTTACCCCCTCACCCCGACCCTCTCCCTTGGGGAGAGGGGGCACCATTTGCCACGGCTGAAAGAGCTTGCCAACGGTTGGGCTAGCGTGAACTCACAGGCAGGCAAACAGCCATGTGAGACGGCGAGATCATTTTGATGAGTTCGCCCTGATTCTTTATCCGACAAGGGTGGCATCAACCAGTGAGCTCAGGTATAATGCCTCATTGCTATGAATGATTTACAAGGCGCGCTACCGGGAGCGACAC
>JAURFH010000463.1 GCA_030834415.1 Verrucomicrobiota bacterium
CATATCAGGCAGTGCAAAAAGCGCTGAATTAAAGCCCCACGATAGTTGTTGCGCTTTTTGCCAAAGACTACTGGGTCCCTGATCAGGGCCTGCTTTACGCATATCCGTGGAAGGAGCTGGAGCTCCTTCCTGACGCCCGACCACCTCACCGGTGGCTAGGTCAACCAGTTCACCTTTGGTGTTCGTAATCGTGGGCATATCACTGTCCGATCAATTGACGCAATTGCGTGGGATTGAAGGCATCCACGCGACCATTAGGTAACCGCAAATAGACCGTGGCCCGTGGATCTTGGAGCTTGCCAATCGTACTACCAAGGAAGGTATACATCATCCTTTGTTGCTGGGGGTCCGCCGAAATAATAAAGGGATCGCTTTGTGTGCCGGTGTTAGGTGTTCGCATCACATAATCATTGCCTTCATAACCCAACTGTGTCAAAACCTGTTGACGTGCGTTACGTAAAATGGTTTCAAGACTGTTGAACTGCTGCGCTGCGATTTCCTTGTTAGAAAAGAATCGTGTGGGGTCATT
>JAURFH010000464.1 GCA_030834415.1 Verrucomicrobiota bacterium
TGATTCAAAACATAGAGGATCTTATTGCCAAAGAACATACTGAAGAGTTGCGTCAGTTTGCAGAGTATCTTGGTGTTGATTACGAAGATTACTTAGAGTTTCTGCATCCTGATGTTGACTTTGATGATTATTCAAGGTAATATGTAGGGGTGGAAGGTTGCCCCACAGAGAGTGAACCCAAAGGGCAAGGGAGGCAGACAATGCTACACAGTAGTTGGTTCGAATCCAACCACTCTCTACATGTTTCAGTAGCTCAGTTGGATAGAGCATCTGCCTTCTAAGCAGTTGGTCGGGGGTTCAAGTCCCTCCTGAAACGTTGTTGCACTTGACTATGGAAGAAGATCAGTTAGGATGGGTGAGCAAAACCAGAGAATGGGCAATTATCCCATTTGGTAAAAAATTCATGTCCATATATAATGGACAGCAGATCTCTGTTCATAATACTATGGAGACTGCTAAAAAGTTTGTTCAAAAAGAAATGAAAAGAAAATGATCCAAAGCATTGAATCAATTCATCAATCTGAAG
>JAURFH010000465.1 GCA_030834415.1 Verrucomicrobiota bacterium
TCAAACAACAGATGTCGAGCTTGCCGAACTTCTCGATGGTGAAATCGATCAGTCCCTCCACCACCGATTGTTTGGCGGCATCACCGCCGTAGAACACGGCGCGGTACGTTTTTCCGGAGAAGCTGACCGGGCTTCCGTGCGTTAAGTGACCGCCGTGGCTCAAGTCAAAGCCCATGATGGTGTCACCGGGCTGCAAGCAAGCGAGGTAGACCGCCGCGTTGGCTTGGCTACCACTGTGGGGCTGCACGTTGGCATATTCCGCATCAAAAAGCTCACACGCACGGTTGCGCGCCAAATCTTCCACCTGGTCTACGATTTCGCAGCCCCCGTAGTAGCGCTTTCCAGGGTATCCCTCCGCGTATTTATTGGTGAGCACGGAGCCCACCGCTTCCATGACCGCTGGACTCGTAAAATTTTCGGAAGCGATGAGTTCAATTCCGTTGATTTGACGTTGTTTCTCAGCTTCAATGAGTTGGAAAATAGCGCTATCGTGTTCCATAATATTGGTGGTAACTTGTGCCTCA
>JAURFH010000466.1 GCA_030834415.1 Verrucomicrobiota bacterium
AGTGATGAGTATTCAACCTCTGGATAAGATCAAGGAAGGTATGAATTCCTTCAAAGATATGTTTGGTGGAAAACCAAAAGAATATGAAGGACTCGCTGATGCAATCGCTGACGCTATGGAAGAGCGTGGAATTGGCGATCCATTCGGACTAAAGGGTGGTGGAAAGGGAAGAACTTTTGGTAATATGACTTCCGATTTAGCAAAGCATACAATGAAAGGATTGAAAGAAATCTTTGGTGGTGGTAATAATAATCCTGGATATCTATCAACAGTAGACCGCATAGATTTTTCTAATGATACTGGAACTGCAAATATTAGAGGTCCATTAAGTTCAGGAAAAATAGAGTTATCAGCAACAGGAAACTCTAACTATGGTTGGTTCGGTGGTGGTAATATTTTTCCTGGTCCAATAATATCAACAGTAGATCGTATAGATTTTTCTAATGATTCTGGAACAGCATCAGTAAGAGGTCCATTAAGTTTAGCAAGAAATGCTCCAACAGCAACAGCAAACTCTAATT
>JAURFH010000046.1 GCA_030834415.1 Verrucomicrobiota bacterium
GCAAGCCTTTGCGTGGCGTGGTGCATGATCCGACCTCGCGCAAGATGGGCGGTGTGGCCGGTCACGCGGGGCTCTTCACCACAGCACATGATCTGGCACGGTATGCGCGAATGATCCTGAACGGTGGCTCACTGGAAGGCGTGCGGGTCTTGAAGACAGCCACCATCCAGATGATGACGAACGTGCACACGCCCTCGAAGGTGCCGGACCGGCGCGGCTTGGGCTGGGACATCGATTCGAATTACGCCAGCCTGCGCGGGAGCGTCTTTCCGATCGGCTCGTTCGGCCACACGGGCTGGACGGGCACGAGCATCTGGATCGATCCCTTCTCGCAAACCTTCGTGATCTTTGTCTCGAACAGAAATCATCCGACGGAGAAAGGTTCAGTTGTAGCATTGCGCAAAGTGTTGGGCACTTTGGCGGCGGAGGCGGTGAACGGTTTTGATTTCGAGCATGTGCCAGGCGCCCTGCCCGCGCGCACAGATAAGACATCTGCGATACAACCGCTGGAATATGCGGCGGCTGATCGCGAAGGTGCGGTGTTAAACGGCATCGATGTGTTGCAGCGAGAGAAGTTCGCTCGGTTGAAGGGGCTTCGCCTCGGCCTCATCACGAATCACACGGGTCAGGATCGCGAGCGCAATACGACGATCGATATGCTCTTCGAGGCGGAAGGCGTGCAGCTCAAGGCGCTTTTCGGCCCGGAACATGGCATCCGCGGCCTGCTGGATGAGAAGGTGCCGGACAGCAAGGACGAGAAGACGGGACTGCCGGTATACAGCCTCTACGGCGAGACGCGTGTGCCGAAGCCGGAGCAGTTGAAAGAGTTGGATGCACTGGTGTTCGACATCCAGGACATCGGGTGCCGCTTCTACACGTATCCATCCACGATGGGGAATTGCATGGAGGCCGCAGCGAAGGCGAAGATCAAATTCTTCGTGCTGGATCGCGTGAATCCGATCAATGGAATGGCCATCGATGGCCCTATCCTCGCGGACAAAACGAGCTTTGTGGGTTATCATCAGGTTCCCGTGCGGCACGGGATGACCATCGGCGAGCTGGCGAAGATGTATAATGCGGAGAAGCATTTCGGTGCCGACCTCACGGTGATCGAGGTGGAAGGCTGGAAGCGCGACATGTGGTTCGATGCGACGGGGCTCCCATGGAAGAACCCCTCCCCCAACATGCGCAGCCTGACACAGGCAACGTTGTATCCGGGCGTGGGCCTGCTGGAATTTTCCACCGTTTCCGTGGGGCGCGGAACGGACACGCCATTTGAAGTTGTCGGCGCACCTTACATCGATGACCTAAAGCTCGCGGCGGAATTGAACGCGGCGGGGCTGGAGCATGTGCGTTTTGTACCGATACGCTACACGCCCAATGCGAGTGTTTACAAAGACAAGGAGTGCCGCGGAGTGAACATCATCCTGACGGATCGCGACAAGTGCGACGTGGTAGACATCGGCATCACGATCGCCGCCACACTGCACCGGCTGTATCCAAAGGAATACAATCTGGACAAGTTCAACCGGCTGCTGGGACACCCCGCGACCATCCAGATGATCCACGATGGGAAGTCCGCAAAGGAGATCCGCAAATCATGGCAGACTGATGTGCAGAAGTTCATGAAGCGGCGTAAGGAGTTTTTGCTCTATTAATCGGTTCACTCGGTGACTTCGTAGATCGTGTCTGCGAGGACGAACTGCACGCGGTTGCCGAGAGCGAGCCAGGGTTTCACTTCGGGATGCCTCTGCATCAGCTCGAAGTATTCGGGTGAGGCGAACTGAAGCTGGACGCGGCGGGCTTGCACAGACTGTTTCTGCACTAGGGAATCGGTCCACACAGCACCATTCTGATAGAAGGCCCGGCCTCCGGCGTAGCGGTTTTGTTGGGTGTAGTCTGTGGGGGCAGTATTCGAAACAGGTTTTGCCACAGGCTCAGGAATTCTAGCCAGGCCACCACCATAGCCACCACGTCCGGGAGCCGGAGGCGGCATCGTCACAGGCGCCGGCGAGGCGGCCAAAGTGACCGGGGCTTCGAGGCGGTTTTGGTCAAGCGCCTCACCGACAACGGACTGCGAACGCAAGGCCCGATTCATGCGCGCACCCGAAACCGCATACGAGCCGGAGTTCTCGGCCTTGCTGCGTGCCCAGGCATCTTTCGCCACTGCTTGAGCGCCGACGTCCAGGCGGAAACTGTTTTGTGTTTGCGCCGTCACTGGCACTCCGCGCTGTTTCTCATCCTCCAAAATCAAGTAGGCCGTGTAAGGTGTGACGATGCCGTAGCGCCGGGCAAGGTCGGTGACTTCGTCCTTGAGTTCACTGTTCTCGCCGCGCAGACGGATCTCATCCAACAGCCAGCCAACTCGGCGCATCGCCCAGAGGCGTGGAATGAAGTCATGCTCGCTGCTGCTCTTGGGGAAGGAAACCTCGTGCACGATGGTTTTCTTCTCCGCGCCATAAAGCCCCTTGAGCTCGATCGCCACTGCGCCCTGCCCTTTGAACTTGCCGGCGACCACGAGTTGGTCGCCATTAAAGATATCCGGCAAGGGATTCGGATAAAGCTGCTGCACGGTCACATCGCCTTTCACGGTGAGTTCGGGGTTCGCGAGGACGGGCTCCTTGATACGGGTGAAGAAGCCTGAGAGCTTCAGTTCCAAATCCTCATCCGGCAGCACGTAGGTGCTCACGGCACGCGTCTGTTCGGTGATGCGGTCCAGCAGATGCGTGTTCACATCGTGACCGATGCCGAAACAAAAGATACGCGTCTTACGCGCCGTCTCGGGGCTCACGAGCTCCACGATGCGGTCTTCTTTCGTCTCACCGACCGTCGGCATACCATCGGTCAAAAAGATGACCATGAATGGCCGCTCGCCATTTTCAGGGCGCAATTTCAGCGCCGTCTGCAAGGCGGAATGGATCGCGGTACCGCCGATGGGCTTCAAAGATTCTACAAAGGTCTGCGCCTTGCCCCGGCTGGTTTTGTCCACCTCGCGCAAGCCGTTGAACAGCGGTTCGCTCTCCGTGGAAAAGCGGATGATCTCGAAGCGGTCCTTGTCATTCAGGTTCTCCACGCAAAAGGCCAAAGCCTTGCGCGCCTGCTCGATCTTTTTGCCTGCCATGGAGCCGCTGGTATCCACCACGAACACGATATCCTTGGGCACAACCCTGGATTTATCCGCCCACAAACCGGGCGAGAGCAGCAGGAGGAAATGACCTTCATCGCCGTCCTTCTGTGTCAACAACTGGATGCCGATATCCTCTGTTTGCCGAGCGAAGAAGACTTGAAACTGCCGGGCTTCGCCGCTGGCGTTGGCCTCGTAACCAAGCACCGCTTTGCGTTCACCCTCGCGTTTCACATCCACCGCATGCGTGGGCGAATAGATGTTCTTCAGCGGTGTGCGCGAATCGATCTGCACCTTAATGGCGATGGGCGTCTTGGCGTTGCCGGTATCGGGATTCAAGGGCAAGGCATACTCTACCAGCCCCTGCTCTTCCTTGAGCAATTGGGTGTAGCTGAGGTTGATGCGTTTCCGTTCATTCGGCTCGATCGGAAAGATGCGCACCTTGAAAAGGTCGCGCCCGGCGTATTCGAGCAGTGCCGGGTCTTTCATCTTGCGCACGATCTCCTCGTAGATGGCCCGCGCCTTGTCCGCCTTTAGCAATTCCGCCTCCGCAGGTTTGCCGTTGATATCCATGGTGAACTTGTCGATCTGTGCGCCCTTGGGAACTGGAAAGAGAAAGGTGCCCTCTACGCGCTGGCCTTTCGGGTTGTAGATGATCTGCTCCACCTCGGTGCGGGAAACTTGGTCACGTATAGCCACATCCACCTTCTGGTTTTGGATCTCCAGCGGGCGGTGCATCGGCGGCATGGGTCGGGGCCGGGGAGGAATCGGCGAAGGCTCGGGTGGCATGATGCGGACGGGCGCATCACTCTCCGGCCCGATCACAATCAAACCCGCGGCTTGCACCTGCTGAAAACTGACCGCCAGCAGCACCAACCAAGCGAACCAAGAAATCCTTTTCATACCCCATTAGACGAGGGGCATTGAAAAATGCTCCGCGAGTTATTTCGAGCCAGCTTCCTGCAAACGCCCCACCAAGCGGCCAAGCCGGAGGAGTGCATTCTCGAGGGCAGGCGTCCAAGGGTTCGCGCAGTTCAGGCGGATGAAGTTGTCAAAGCGTTGCCGGGCAGAGAAAACCGGACCGGGCGCGATGCTGATCTTCTCGCCCAGCGCCAGTTCAAACAGCTCCACCGCTTTCACTTGCGCAGGCAGTTCGAGCCAGAGCACATGCCCGCCCGTCGGTCGCGTGACCTTGGTCTCTTCCGGGAAGTATTTGCAGATGGCTTCCGTGAACAGTTGCACCTTATGCGCATACTCGCGCCGCACCTTACGGAGATGATGGCCGTACCCACCGTTCGCCAGAAAATCAGCGATGGCCATCTGCGGCAACGATGCCGTAGCCACCGTACTGACGAGTTTATAATAGGCCACCTGCTCTTTGAATCGGCCCGGTGCCGTCCAGCCAACGCGATAACCCGGCGCCAGTGTCTTAGAGAACGAATCACACAATAGCACCAGCCCTTTTTGATCGTATGACTTCGCTGTGCGCGGACGCTCCTGTGCGTGAGACAAATCGCCGTAGATATCATCCTCGATGAGCGGAATCTCCTTCGCGGCAAGCATCTCCACCAGCTGGCGCTTGTTCTCATCCGGCATGCAACTGCCCAGCGGGTTGTTATAGTTCAGCACGAAAAGGCATGCCTTAACGGGTTGCTGTTCGAGCGCGTAGGCCAGCGCTTCGAGGCTCACACCATCACGCGGATGCGTCGGAATCTCCAGCGCTTTCATCCCGAGCGATTCAATCACCTGTAAGATGCCAAAGTAAGTGGGCGATTCGATCGCAATGGTGTCCCCCGGCTTCGCCACAGCGCGCAAACATACATGTAACGCCTCCTGCCCACCGAAAGTGGTCATGATGTCATCCGGCGACAATTCGCAACCCGTATCGATCGCCCGGCGGGCGATCTGGTTGCGCAAAGCTGTATTGCCCGGTGGCGGGTCAAAGCTGTTGCTAAGTTCTGGATTACGTCGCGAAGCAGCTGACAAAGTACGGTTAAGCTTCTCTGTAGGCAGGAGTTCGGGACTGGGCAAGGCAGCGCCGAAACGCACCAAAGAGGGATCACGGATCGCCTCCATCACCCGCATCATCAGAGCGCCCGTCTTGATGGTGGCTGGAACTGGTCTGGGCTTGGATATCTCTGGTTCTGCCGGTGGACGCCAATGCCGCAACCGCACGAAGTAACCCGATTGCGGCCGCGCCTCAAGAAACCCACGGCTCTCCAGCAAGCGATAAGCCTGCATGACCGTCGCGATACTGACGTTTTGCTGCTGACTCAAGCGCCGCACCGAAGGGACACGCTCACCAGGCCGCAACGTCCCCTGCTCGATGAGCCGGCTGATGTGTTGCGAGATCTGCTCGTAGAGCGTCTCCCCACTGTCCTGAGCGGTGGCAATGAGCTTCATAGCGGTGCCAGTTTAGCGGGTTCCAGAAACCAGAACAGTTACACTTTTAATAAAATTAGACCAGTACAGTTTTGACTTCAAAGAACTGTACTGGCTACATATCTCACGGGGTGCATCTGTGCAGGTGGAGCGGTTTGCCTAAGCTTGTATGCGTATGAAAAGCAGCGGCCTCAATCTGTTCGGTGAACTCAGCCGGAGCCTCACCTGGCTCCTGCGCATGGGGAATGGTCTTATCTCGCATACCGGGAGCCCGAGCTATACGGCCTGCAAAAGAGGCCTCAACATCCGCTTGGAAAAAGGGGAACTTCACACCCTGCCAGCCGCCCCTTGCATCCCTGCGCTGGTGGTTCAATCCGGAATTTTCTGGGTGACGCAAGAAAACGACCCGCGCGACTATCTGCTCAAAGCGGGTGAGCCCTTGAGCTTGTCTGGAAAAGGCACTGTCGTGATCGAAGCCTTGCAGTCTGGAGTGATCGAACTGACAGAAAGCTAAGACGATTTCTCCGGCCACTTCTTCAAACGGTCCCGTGCGAAGTCCTCGATGTGGCGGATGCACAAGGCCGTCCATCCCGTCTGATGGCTGGCACCCAAGCCTTGACCGGAATCTCCGTGGAAATACTCGTGGAAAAGTACGAGGTCTTTCCAGTGCGGATCGCTGTTGAAATACGGATGGCCGTTATGGCAGGGCCGCTCCCCTTCCTTGTCGCGTAGGAAGATGGAGGCTAAACGGCGGTCGATCTCATCGGCCACCTGCTGGAGATTCATGCGCTGACCAGATCCGACGGGGCACTCGACCAAGAGATCGTTGCCGTAGAAATGGTAGTAACGCTCCAGCGCTTCAGTGATGAGGTAGTTCACCGGGAACCAGATCGGGCCGCGCCAGTTCGAATTACCACCGAAAAGCCATGAGTTCGATTCACCTGGCAGATAATCCACACGATACTCGTCACCATTCACCTCGAGGATAAAAGGTGAATCCTTGTGGAACTTGGAAAGAGAACGTATGCCGTGATCGGATAGGAACTCCGTCTCATCCAGCAGATAGCGCATCACCCGCTCCAATTGATCCCGCGAAGGGATGGCCAACAGACGCAGCTTTTCCCCGTACTCACACGAACTGATGTGGCGCGCTAGGTCCTTGCGGTTCTCCATGAACCAGGTGAAGCGTTTGTAGAAACCGGGCAGTTGCCGAATCTTCTCCTCCTCCAACACTTCCACCGCGATCAAGGGCAGCAAGCCGACGAGCGAACGCGTCTTCAGCGGGATGACCGAGTGATCCGTGTGGATACGGTCGTAGTAAAAACCATCCTCCTCATCCCACAGACCGCTGCCACCGAGCGTGTTCATGGAATCGGCGATCTGGACGAAATGCTCGAAGAACTTGGACGCCATGTCCGAATAAGCCGGGCGGATGGTATCACCATCCTTCGCCAACTCGAGAGCCATGGCCAACATGGTGGTGCAGTAAAAGGCCATCCACGCCGTGCCGTCCGCCTGTTGCAAAGTGCCACCGGTCGGCAAAGGCCGGGAGCGATCAAAGACCCCGATATTATCAAGCCCCAAGAAGCCGCCGGAGAATAGATTCTTGCCGGTGTCGTCCTTGCGGTTCACCCACCAGGTGAAGTTCAGCAGCAGTTTCTGGAAGGCGCTCTCCAAGAAATTGCGATCACGGCTCCCATGCTTCGCGGCGATCTTATACACACGCCAGACGGCCCAGGCATGCACGGGCGGATTCACATCACCCAAGGCGAACTCATACGCGGGCAACTGTCCGTTTGGATGCATGTACCACTCACGCAACATCAGCAGAAGCTGCTTCTTGGAGAACTCCGGATCCACTTGCGCGAAAGGCACCATGTGAAAAGCCAGATCCCACGCGGCAAACCACGGGTACTCCCACTTGTCCGGCATGGACAACACATCCCGGCTGTAGAGATGCTGCCATTCATGGTTACGCCCCAGATGACGGCTCTCAGGCGGGCGGGGCATATTGGCATCACCATTCAACCAGTCTTCTACCACGTAGAAATAGAACTGCTTGGTCCATAACAGACCGGCATACGCCTGACGTACAACCGAGCGCTCGCTCTCCGCCAGATGCGGCTCCTTGACCGAGGCGTAAAATTCATCCGCCTCGGCGATCCGCTGCTTCAACACCTCGGCAAACTCGGCACCGAAAGCTTTCTTGGGTGCCTCCTCCTCCGCATACATCCGCAACCGGATGGTGCGGGAAGCACCGGCTTCGATCTCGAAGTTGAAGTAGGGCGCGGCCTTGGTTCCACGCAGGGCCGGATTCACCGCCGTCTTCTTGCCTTCGATGACGTAATCATGGAAGGCATCTTTGACGTACTTGCTCTGGTTCGGGCTGCCGAAAAGCTTCGTAAAGTTCGTCTCGTTCTCGGTGAATAGAAACGGAGCCTTCTGTCCGTCCTCCGCCGGTTCCACTTCCAGATAATAGCGGTGTAATGACTCGTGGTGCAGGGCGAGCTTGTGCGGCGTCACCTGCTCGATGCGCGGCTTGGACGTGCTGCCCTCGTGGGCACTGCCCCACACCCAGTTGTTGCGGAACCAGACCGTGGGCAACAAATGGATGGGGGCCGCCTCCGGACCGCGGTTGTGGATGGTGAGCTGGATCAGGATGTCATTCGGGGTATGTTTCGCATACTCCACAAAAACATCGAAGTAACGGCCCTCGTCAAAGACACCGGTATCTTCCAGTTCGTATTCCGTGACGTCCTTGCCGCGTTTCTGGTTTTCTTCCACCAGCTTGGCATAAGGATATTCCGCCTGCGGATATTTGTAGAGCGCCTTGAGGTAGGAATGGGTAGGTGTGGAATCGAGGTAAAAATAGACCTCTTTCACATCCTCACCGTGATTGCCTTGCGGTCCCGTCAGGCCGAAGCAACGTTCCTTCAGGATGGGATCGTTGCCATTCCACAATGCGGGAGCAAAACATAGCCGGCATTCGCGATCCGTGATGCCGAGCAAACCATCCTCACCCCAGCGATAAGCCCGGCTGCGGGCATGGTCATGAGGGAAATCATCCCAACTGTTGCCGTAGGGGGAATAGTCTTCGCGGACGGTCGCCCATTGGCGCTCCGCCAAGTAAGGACCCCAGCGCTTCCAGTTATGTGTCCGCTGGCCATCCTCGTGCAAGCGACACCACTCGGCCCCGTTGCTGGAGGGTTTGGTTTTGTTTTCAACCGACATTCCGGGCGGACACTACTCGGGAAAAGTGATGCTGAAAAGAGACATCACAACTCTTTTCACTCGAAATACTAATAGATGAGCGGGAAGCAGGACAAAGACCTCACACCTTCCAATTCACCACGTTTGCCGGTCTGCCATCCAGATAGGCTTTCAGATTGTTCACGGCGATCTCCATCAATCGGCTTCGCGATGCCTTCGTTGCCCAAGCGATGTGCGGTGTCACCAGACAGTTCTTCGCCGTGAGTAAGGGATTGCCGTTCTTGGGCGGCTCCATGCTCAGCACATCCAGTCCTGCCCCGCCAAGTTTATCGCTATTCAAGGCTTCGGCCAAAGCGTTCTCATCAATCAACGGGCCACGACCGGTATTCAGGATAAACGCCGTGGGCTTCATCCGGGACAGTCTTTCCTTGTTTACCAGATGCTTTGTCTCCGGCGTGAGTGGGCAATGCAAACTAACCACATCACTGAGATGGAAGATGGCTTCCAAACTCACGAACTTCACACCGTCCTCTTCAGTCCCGGTGCGGCTGCGTGAATACGCCACCACCTTCATACCGAAACTCTGAGCGATCGTTGCCACCATCTGACCGATGCGGCCGTAGCCGATGACGCCGAAGGTCAATCCGGCGATCTCGATCAAGGGCTTGTCCCAGTAACAGAAATCCACACTGCTCTGCCAGCGGCCATCTCGTGTGCTCTGGGCGTGATGCCCCACATGCATGGTCAGTTCCAGCAAGAGGGAGAAGGTCAGTTGCGCCACGGAAGGCGTGCTGTAATCCGGGATGTTCGTCACGCGGATCTGCCGATCATACGCAGCTTCGACATCCACAACATTATAACCGGTTGCCAACACCCCGATGTATTTCAACAGGGGTAATTGCTGGATAGCATCATGCGTGACGGGGCACTTGTTGGTCAGGACGATCGAGGCTGTCGCCGCGCGCTCCACTACCATCTCGATCGGGGTGCGGTCATACACCGTCACATCACCCAGCTTTTTAAGCGCATCCCATGAAAGGTCCCCGGGATTCAAGGTGTAGCCATCCAGCACGACGATATTCATAAGAAATCAACCCCCTGCTTACTTAAGTTTTACCCGCAAGGCTGGTGAAGCCAGCACATCCTTGTTCACCACAAATTTCGGTGTCACCCCGTCCGCCGCATCCAATACCGCCTGCATCGCAGCCGCGCAAACTTTGCGTCCCGTGTCCCGCCCGAAAGAAGCCTGATGCGGTGTCATCAGCAGGCGGGGCGCTTTCCGCAAGGGATGCTCCACCGGCAAAGGCTCCTCGCCAAAGGCATCCAATGCTGCTCCGCCGATCTTGCCCAAGTGCAAGGCCTCCACCAACGCCGATTCATCCACTAAAGCTCCGCGTGCCGTATTGATGAAAAATGCGGACTCTTTCATCCGCTGCAATTGTTCGCGACCGATCATCCCCCGGTTTTCCGGCGTCATCGCGGCGTGCAGGCAAACGTAATCGCTCTGCTCCAGCAACTCGTTCAGAGACACAAATTCCGCCGCAGGTGTCACCGGCTCCTTGGGAGGAAAGAGGTCGTGCGCCAAGATGCGCATATTAAAACCTGCTGCCCGCTTGGCCACCGCGCGACCGATGCGGCCGTAGCCGATGATGCCCAGCGTCTTGCCGCTCACATCCTCACCCCATTGCGGCGCCCATTCGCCCTGACGCATGGTGTGATGCCCTTCACCCACTCCACGGGCCGCTGCAAGGATCAGGGAAAAAGTATAATCCGCCACTGCCTCATCCAGCAGGCCGGGCGTATTTGTGACCAAGATACCCAGTCGAGTAGCGGCCAGTAGATCCACGGAGTCATAACCCACGCCCCACCGGGAGATGATCTTGAGGTTTTCAGCAGCGGGAGATTCCAGCACAGCGGCATCAAAGCGATCCACCCCCACGATCACACCATCCGCGCCTTGGATATAGTTGAGTAGTTCGCCCTTGGGAAAGGGACCGGTCGGCGGCGCCAAAGTCACACGACAACCGGCTTCACGCAAGGCCAGCACCGCTGGATCACCCACGATATTCATTGCCGGAGCAGTAGAGACGACCGTCCAAGACATGGCGGCAGTGTAATCCTCCCGCACTGGCGGACAAGAAAAGAGAAGGCCTCAAGGCTGATTATCCCAAAGTCATCCAGGGCTTAACCCTCGCGCGTTTTATCACTCTCCATTGGCCCGTTCTTCTTGGACGGTCCTTTGCTGTCGCGCACCTGGCGCAAGGTCATCTCCGGGCTCAACACCCCGCGACGATGTTTCGGCACTCCAATACGTTGAGAGAGATAGATGCCCGAATGCCCGCTGAACAGGTAAGCCACGAAACAGGCCGTGGCGAGATACACGATGTGTTCGGCCCCGAACAGTTCCACTCCCATGATGGTGCAAGCCAGCGGGGTATTGGTGGCTCCGGCAAAGACGGCCACAAAACCGATCGCGGCAAACAAGTCCGGCGGCCCGCCCAGCAGTCCGGCGAGGGCATTCCCCAAGGCCGCACCGATAAAAAACAACGGCGTCACTTCCCCGCCCTTGAAGCCGCTCGCCAAGGTAACGACCGTGAACACGATCTTCCACCACCAGCTCCACGGATGGATTTCCGTAGAGGTGAAAAACGAAACTATGGAAACGGCATTCGGGTCGGGCGAAGTCACCCCTAAGCCAAGATAATCCGATGTGCCCAGCAAAAATGTCAGGGCGATGACCGCCAATCCACCAAGGGCGGGTCGCAACAAGGGTGAGTTGATGTGCTTCTTCAGGAAACCACTTAAGCTGTGGGAGAACTCGGAAAAAACGTAGCTCGCCAAACCAAACGCCGCCGCCGCCACGATCACCTTCAGCAATAACACGATATCCACCTTGAACGCCCCCGCCGAAGTGAACGCGACGTGGTATTGCGTATGCCCGACGCCCCATTGATGACAGGTCCAGTCTCCTACCACCGCCGCGATGAAGCACGGCAGCAAGGCCTCATACTGGAGCCGCCCAATCATCAAGACTTCCAACGCGAAAACCGCCCCGGCCATCGGTGTGCCAAACACCGCCCCAAATCCCGCCGCCACGCCCGCCATGAGTAGTATCCGCACTTCACCGTTCTCGAGTTTCAAGAGACGCGCCCAAGTCCCCGCGATACTACCCCCCATCTGCACAGCCGTGCCTTCACGTCCGGCCGAGCCGCCGAAGAGATGGGTTATCAATGTCCCCAACAAGACCAACGGGGCCATCCGTGCCGGCACTCCACCGCCTGGCTCATGGATCTGATCCATGATCAGGTTATTGCCGCCTTCCACGGATTTACCCCAGCGATGATAGCCATACCCGATCAACACTCCGGCTAACGGCAGGAAGTAGAGCAACCACGGACGCTCGAACCGGATCAGCGTCACTTGCTCGAGGCTCCAAAGAAAGAATGCCACGGATGAACCGGCCATGATGGCCAGAGGCAATACCAACACGGTCCATTTCAGGACGGCCTTGGCCTGCAATTGCCATGGGGAATCTGGACGTGCAGCACTCATGGGCGACATCCTCCAGCTGTGATAAAAGGCAGAGCGAACCACTGCACCAGTGGCGTGAGTTTCGGATTTGGACTAGATTCGGGCATAATGCTGCTACGTTTTAGGTAGGAGTCATCAGCCCAGCGGATGCTGAGGCGGTTCCCCGTTGAACGGGCAGGCAGAGTCCATTGCCTGTGGCCGGATTTAAGCGGTTTCGACCTTGCGACGTCAAGCCCCTCATTACTTGGCGGCTGCCCGTTCCAGTTCCTTGATGCGTGCTTGTGCCTTTGCCAACTCGGTCTTCAGGTCATAGATCTCGCGGTTCAGCACGCTCTCGGTCTGGTAGGCCTTCTGTTGCGTGATGACCACCGCCTTCTCCCCGTTGCGCTTCTGGACAAACACCAGCATCGCCAGCATCACCATCACAAAAAATTGAAAGACTTGGATGGCGAAGCGGATCTTCGAGTCATACCGCCAGCTCTGGACTAAAGGTGTTTCGGATTGGCTCATGCGCAATAACTTTGATTAACGGGCAGGAAACTACATCGCTTCCAGTAGTCTTGTCTATGGTTGCCAGCAATCCCCCGTCCTATGCTATACTCCATAGTCACAGCCCATACTTAAACCCGTTTTGCCTTTATGTTAAATGTCTCCGGCAAAGGATCGATCACCACGTGCGATGGCGTCACGCGGCGTGATTTCTTGCAGGTCGGCGCGTTGGGCGCGCTCGGTCTTTCCATGGCCAAGTATTCCGCCCTGCAGGCCGCGAACAAAGTTTCCAAAGGCCATGATGAGCGCAGTGTCATCATGATCTTCAATCTCGGTGCCCCCAGCCAGCTCGACACGTGGGACATGAAGCCGGACGCACCGCGCGAGATCCGTGGTCCGTTCAAGCCCATCCGCACGAACAATCCGGATATCCAGGTTTCTGAGATCCTGCCGCTCCACGCCAAGCTGGCGGACAAGTTCTCGCTCGTCCGCAGTTGCTATCATACAGCTTCCGCCATCCATGATACCGGTCACCAGATGATGCAGACGGGCCGCCTCTTCACTGGTGGCATCATCACGCCGCATGCGGGTTGCGCGCTGGAATACATCATGGGCCGCCGCAACGAACTGCCTGCGAACATCATCCTGCCGGAGCCCATGGGCCCCACCGGTGGCAATATGCCGCATGGACAGGATGCCGGTTTCCTCGGCAAGGCGTTCGATCCCTTCGCCTTGATGGCCGATCCGTCGAAGAAAGATTTCAAGGTACCGGATCTCCTGCCGCCTACGAATATTGGTGAAGCCCGTTTGCAACGTCGTCGCGAATTGCGCGAGGTAGTGGAAGATGCTGTTCGGTCTTTCGAAGCCACGGAGAACGCGAAGCTGATGGATGAGAACTTCGCCTCGGCTTACCGCCTGATGACGAGCACCAAGGCGCGCGAAGCGTTTGACCTGACGAAGGAGCCTTTGAAAGTCCGCGAGCGCTATGGCATGACCCGCTTCGGCCAATGCTGCCTCCTGGCCCGTCGTCTGGTCGAAGCGGGTGTGCGCTTCGTCACGGTGAACACCTTTATCACCGTCTTCAACGAGATCACCTGGGATATCCACGGCTCGAAGCCCTTCACCGCCATCGAGGGCATGCGCGACATTGTCGCCCCGATGTATGACCAGGGTTACAGCGCACTCATCGAAGATTTGCACCAACGCGGTATGCTGGATAATACCATGGTGGCCAGTCTCGCGGAGTTCGGTCGCACTCCCAAAGTGAACCCCGCTGGTGGCCGCGATCACTGGCCGAACTGCTGGACGGTGAACTTCGCCGGCGGCGGCATCAAAGGCGGTCGTGTCATCGGCAAGAGTGATGACATCGGGGCATATCCGGCCGAGCGTCCGGTGAATCCCTCTGAGATCGTCGCCACCATCTATGAGAGCCTGGGCTTGGACCTCACCGCTCATCTGCCCGGCCCGCAAGGTCGTCCCTTCCCGCTGGTGGATTTCGGCACGCAACCGATCAAGGAGCTGTTCTAGTCCTTCATGCTGTTGAGTCGATGAAACGTTTTTCTGTCATCCTTTCGGTCATCTGGTTGAGCGTAGCTTCACTGTACGCCCGCGAATCTCTCACCATTCTGCCGGAGAAGATTGAGCTGAACGGCGCCATCGCCCGGCAACGGCTGGTGGTGGAACGTGTGGAGGATAAGCAATACATCGGTGAAGTGCGGGATGCCGTTACCTATACTTCCAGCAATCCGGAGGTGGTTCGCTTGGAGAACGGGTTCGCTGTTCCTGTCGCCAACGGCTCCGCGACGATCAAGGCTCAAGTCGGTCGGAAAACGGTGACGACCAAGATCAAGGTGACCGGCATGGATGCACCTGCCGACTGGACCTTCCGCAATCACGTCCAGCCCGTGCTGGCCAAGTTCGGTTGCAGTTCTGGTGCGTGCCATGGAGCTGCCGCCGGTCAAAACGGTTTCAAGGTCTCTCTGCGCGGCTACGATGACCAGGGTGATTTCCTCGCGCTCACCCGCCACACCTTGGGTCGCCGTATCAGCCCTGCCGAACCCGCCAAGAGCCTGTTGGTCACCAAACCCACCGGTGCCGTACCGCATAAAGGTGGCATCAAGTTCGATACCGAATCGCTCGAATACAAGGTGCTGTCCGAATGGATCGCCAATGGCACACCAGGACCCAAGCAAGAGGATGCCCGCATCGAACGCATCGAGATGGTGCCGAACCACGTGATCTTGAAACCGGGTGAAGAACAGCAGATCCTGGTGCGTGCCTACTTCAATGATGGCCGCGTGGAAGATGTCACCCGCTGGACCAAATACACCGACGCCAATTCCGAGGTCACCAATATCGATGAGCATGGCAACATCAAGGTGATGGGCTACGGCGAGGGCGCCATCACCGCTTGGTATCTCCAGCGCATCGCCATCGCTACCGTCACCGCTCCTTACACGAACGACGTCCCGAAGGCCGTCTATACGAAAGCGCCCAAACGCAACTTCATCGACGAACAGGTGCTGGCCAAACTGCGCAGCCTGAACCTGCCACCCTCACCGCGCGCATCGGATGACGAGTTCATCCGTCGCGCCTATCTCGATACCATCGGTATCCTGCCCACCGCGCAAGAGACCAAGGCTTTTCTCGCCGATCATTCCACCAAGAAACGCGATGCGTTGATCGAGGAATTGCTGAACCGCCCCGAGTTCGTGGATTACTGGGCCTACAAATGGTCCGACCTCTTGCTCGTGAAGAGCGAGAAGCTCAAGCCCGCCGCCATGTGGGCTTACTACAACTGGGTGCGCGCCAGCGTGGCCAGCAACAAGCCGTGGGACCAGTTCGCGAGCGAGATCGTGACCGCTCGCGGCAGTACTCTGGAAAACGGCGCGGCCAACTTCTTCATCCTCCATGAAGAACCCAAAGTTCTCGCGGAAACCACTTCACAAGCCTTCCTCGGCATGTCCATCAATTGTGCCCAGTGCCACAATCATCCGATGGAGAAGTGGACGAACAATGATTACTACAGCATGGCCAATCTCTATGCTCGCGTCCGCGCGAAGGCCGGCACCGGTGAAGGCAACCAGATCATCGTGGATGCCAGCCAAGGCGAGCTCGTCCAGCCGTTGACCGGCAAGCCGCAGCAGCCCCGTCCCTTGGATGGCGAGACCTTGGACTTCGATTCAGACACCAACCGTCGCGAACATCTAGCGCATTGGTTGACCTCGCCGGAGAACCCTTACTTCACCCGGGCCATCGTGAACCGCCTTTGGGCGAATTTCTATGGCGTAGGTCTCGTGGAGAGCGTGGATGATCTGCGCAAGACCAACCCCGCCAGCAACGACGAACTGCTCACCGCCGCCGCCGATTATCTGGCCAAACAGAAGTATGACCTGAAAGCGCTCATGCGCGTGATCCTGCAATCCGAGACCTATCAACGCAGCAGCGAGCCCCTGCCCGGCAATGCGGACGACAAACGCTTCTACTCGCGTTACTACCCGCGCCGCCTGATGGCCGAGGTGATGCTGGATGCCTTCTCCCAAGTCACCGGAGCATCCACCACTTTCAAAGACTATCCGAAGAACTACCGCGCACTGCAATTGCCGGACTCGAACATCAAGTCCTACTTCCTCAGCTCCTTTGGCCGCCCCGATCGCAACGCCACTTGCACCTGCGAACGCACGGACAATCCGAGCGTGACCCAAGTGCTTCACATCTCCAACGGTGACACCGTGAACGAGAAGCTCGAAGCCAAGGGCAATCACATCGAGAAACTGCTCATTGCCAAGACACCGCCCGAGCAGATCGTGGAAGACGCCTACCTCAGCGCCCTCTCCCGTCGCCCCACCGACAAGGAACGCACGCGCATCTTGGAAGTCCTTCAGAAGACCGATGAGAAGGAACTTCGCCCCGTCATTGAAGACATCTACTGGGCCCTCCTCAGCAGCCGCGAGTTCTTGTTCAATCACTGAGAGAGCCTCCAATCCGGGAGGGACGGCGTGTCGCCGTCCCTAACATAGATTCCTCTCTGCGTTCCTTGCGTTCTCTGCGGTTCACCTGAATTGACGAACTCCCCGCCCCTTGGCTTATTAATCCCTGTGACCAAGGCCTTTATCATCACCTCCGCAACCAAGTCCCAATATCCAATAGTATCGACTTTATGCGGTATAGTATGAGACGTTAGGGGCACCACGCATCATGAGATTTTCTCGTTTTTTGTTTTCGGCGGCGATAGCGCTCCTCGGAGCTTATTTCGGTTGGGCTGCGATTCGCGCGCATCCCCGTTTCGTTACCGGTCAGTTCACACGCTTTCCACATCCCGATGGTTGGATTACTTCTTGGGAGAAAAACGTGTGGGCACTGCCGGATTGGATGTTACCGCGACATGGCGATGGTGCTGAGTATATTTGGTCCATCTTTTATTATTTGGTAGTGGTGGCGACCGTATTCACATTCATTGGAGTTGCACTACTTTATCGGGAGATACGCCATGGCACTTAACAATTCGCTGTAGCCAGCGCCGACGGGCCGGTAGATAAGCTCGCAGTCGTTGCCGCGACTCGTAGTTAGCAAACCTGGCCCGCCGGTGCGGAAAAACCAATGGATCATTTACCAAACTTTCAACCATCCACCAACCTCAAGGGACCACCTATGTTGAGTCGTTAGGCCGCTTTGCAAATCTCGTATGTTTGAGTTCCTAATTATCGCGGTGCTTCTGTTCGGTGGCGGTTTGGCGTTCGGCCTCGTCACCGGGCGGCGCTCGTGGATCGCGCTTCCGATAGCGGTCGTTCTCGCGGTGGTTGCCGGTGTCTGCGTGGGAGAGTGGTCGGGGTATCGTACGATGTTTGCGCGTTGGGATCAGTTCCTCTATGCGAGTGTCTCGATTCTTGGTTACTTCGCTCTTGTCGTTGGTCCGGCGGCACTCGGAGCGATTGCCGGGATACTTATTCGGAGGGGTTGTCATGCCAGACACAAAAAAGACGCGGCCTCATGAGAAACTAGGCGGCTAAGTGGTTGTGGTGGAGATGAGTTTGTCGCCGAGGGTGGCGGCAATTAGGTGGAGGCGTTCGGGCTTTTTTTGGGGGTTCCTCGGCGGCTGCCCCATCCGCTCAAGTGTGCGCCATCGCAGCGATTACCTTGAGCGTATCGAAAATTTCCCCGAACCATTCCCCCGCCCCCTTCGTAACACTCATGAACCTGCTGCCAGATGACCTGAGCGCGGGGCAAAGAACGGAATGTTATGAAGCGGAATGCAATGATCTTGGGGCTCACCACCGCCCTTTTGAGCGGATGGACGGCCCTCGCCCAACCGGCTGATACCGAACAGCCTGCCGATAAAAAGCCGGGCCGGGAAACCGATTTCCGCCCGCAAGCCCCCCGCGAACGTAACCCTGACCGCCCCGATATGCGTCGCGGCCCGCAGGACGGCGATCAAGGCTTCCGCCAAGGCCCCCGGGATGGTGATTTCGCCCAGCGTCCCGATATGCGCCGAGATGGCTTCGCCCCACAAGGCGGGCCTCGTGATGGCCAGCGTCCACCACAGATGGGACCGCGTGACGGTCAACGCCCCCCAATTGAAAGCCGCGATGGCTTCCGTCCCCAAGGTGGCCCGCGTGACGGTGAAGGCCAACGTCCGCAGATGCGTGATGGGGCTCCACGCCCGCAAGGCATCCCCCGCGATGGCGATCGTATGAATCAGCCGCGTGGTCCGCGCGATGGGGACCAAGGTTTCCGCCAAGGCCCGCGGGATGGAGATTTCGCCCAGCGCCCGGATATGCGCCGGGATGGCTTCGCTCCCCAAGGCGGCCCGCGCGATGGCCAGCGTCCACCGCAGATGGGACCGCGTGACGGTCAACGCCCTTCCTTCGAGGGTCGCGATGGCTTCCGTCCGCAGAACGGTCAACGTGATGGGTTCCGTCCCCAAGGTGGTCCGCGCGATGGCGAAGGCCAACGCCCCCAGATGCGCGAGGGTGGCCCACGTCCGCAAGGTGGTGACCGCCAGTTTGACGGTCCGCCACCCCAACGCCGTCCGGAAGGCAGACGCCCCCAAGGTGAACGCGAAGGCAATGGCAACCGCCCGCAACGTCCCCCGGTGGAGCAGGAATAACTTGCAGGGCTGACAAGCCGGATGATTTGAGCGAGGCTGACGGGACAAAATGGCGACCATCCTCAACACATTGTTCACGCTCTCCGATGAGCAGGCGATGTGGCGCGTGCAGCAGCACGCGGATGAGGACGCCTTTGCTCAGCTCGTCCGCCGCTGGGAGCAGCCCATCCGGAATCTCTGCGTGCGGATGACCGGTGACCTGCACAAGGGCCAGGACCTCACGCAGGAGGCGTTCGTCCGGGTCTTTGAGAAACGGCAGCTCTACCAGCCGGATGCGAAGTTCTCCACCTGGCTTTGGCGCATCGCGCTGAATCTCTGTTACGACGAGCAGCGCCGCATCAAGCGCCGCAGCGAGACGGCGATGGAGAATGCCGAGGGCGAAACGGTGATCGAGCTGGTGGCCGATGACGACAGCCCGGTGGAACAGGCGGAAGCCGGCGAGCGCGCCGCCATGGTGCGCCAGGCCTTGCTGAAACTGCCGGAGACCTATCGCACCGTGTTGGTGCTCCGGCATTATGAAGGGCTGAAGTTCCGCGAGATCGCCGATGTGCTCGATATCCCGGAAGGCACAGTGAAGTCCCGCATGGTGGAAGCGCTGGGACAGATGGAACGGCTTTTGCAGAACGACGTGAGTAAAATTTGATCTGAACTGAACAAGCTTATGAAACATCCGGCACAAGAAGAATGGATGGATTACCTCTACGATGAGGCCCCGGTGAATGAACGCGCGAAGCTCTCCGCGCATCTGGCCGCGTGCCCCGAATGCCGCGAGCGTGTGCAAGGCTGGAAACAGACGATGACCACGCTGGATACGTGGCAGCCCATCACGAAAACCGCCCCCGCCTTCAACTGGTTCCCGGTGGTCCGCTGGGCCGCCGCGGCCATGCTCATGGTGGCACTCGGCTTCGGCCTCAGTCGGGCGACCACCCCGCAAGTGGATGTCGCCGCCGTGCAGGCACAGGTGCGCGCCGAGGTCGCCGCCGAACTGAAGCAACAGATGACCGCGACGATGGTCGAGTTCACCGCCAAGCAGGACAAGCTGCGCGTGGAGGACCAGCAGCAACTCGTACAGACGCTCCGCCAGATGGAAGCCCAGCGCCTCGCCGATCTCGCCTCGCTCCGTTATGACATGGAAAGCTTGGCGATGTCCGCCCAACTCGTCCCGGCCACGGATAACGAACGCCTCACCGCTCAGTCAGGCAATTCCAAGTGAACAAAGGCCGCCCTATGAAAAGCCTGGTTTTACTCTCCAGCCTGACCGCTGCGCTGGTCGGTTGGAGCGTTTGCTTTGAGGCCTCCGAGTTGTTGGCTCAGGAGCAGGATCAACCGGCCCGTCAGTTCCCTGGCGAACGGCCGCCCCGGCCAAAGAACCCGCCGCCGCAAGGACAGAACGGACCGCGTCCCGAGCGACAAGGCGACCGTCAAGGCCCGCCCGATGGCGAACGCAAAGGCGATGGCGGCTACCAAGGTCGGCCGAATCCCAATGCGATTTTGATGCGCATGTCCGGTCGCATGCTGATCGTCGCCCCCAAGGAGGACGCGCAATTCCATCAAGAGGTGGAAGAAGATCTGACCACCATGCTGCACTTGCTCGAACGGGCAGTGGAGAAAGATTTGGGTTCTTCAGAGGATGAACTCAATGCATACCGTAACATCCCTTCCGTTCTTACCAGCGACAGTCGCGCGATGTTTCTGGATGATTATGGGGTGATGTTCAGCCTGCGCACTCCGCAAGTCCTCTACGGTGTCGCGAATGCGGAAAAGCCCGCTCACGAACAGCAGCAGGGCCCACGTGGAAATCAATGGGAACGGGCGCGCCAGGAATTATTCGGTGGACGCGGCGGTGATGGCGCACGGGAAGGCCGCCCCAGTCCGATCCAGTATGATGCTGAGAAAGTGAACGCCTTGAAGGAATCGCTTTTGGGACTGTTGCGTGATGCGGCCAATCTGCGTCATCTGCAAGGCGAACAGAGCGTAAGCATAGTGCTGGCCGGTTCGCCTTCCTTCGGTGCCCGACCGGTAGTCGCACCTCAGGATGAAAGCACGCGTGATGGTTCTCCGCTGGAACGGTTCCGTTCCCAGATGGGCCGTGCCACGTATCTGGTCTTGCGCGCCAAGAAGGCGGACATCAACAGCTTTGCCACTGGCAAACTCACCGCCGATCAGTTCAAAGAAAAGGTAAGCGTGCTGAACAACTGAAGTCTCGTTAAAAGATCTAAAAGTGAAAGGGTTGAACCGGAGAATGGTTCAACCCTTTTGACATTTTTAGGCTCAGACAGATCATCGGTTCTTCACCGTCTTCAATTCCGCTTTGGGATCCAACTCCAGTTGGAATTTACGGAGCCGCACTTCAAACGGCACATTCCCGGAGTGCAACTGGAAGGCGATGATGCCCTGCTTGGCCCCGGCGGTGTCTTCCATATCCACGCAAGGCTGGCCGTTGATGGCGGTCTTGATGTAGCTGCCCACAGCCACGATCTCGTAGGTGTTCCAGTCATCGGTCTTCACCGCCTTCTCACCGCTCTCTTTCCAGAGCAAGGCGCGTCCGTGTTCCTCGTAGAGCTTACCCCACCAACCCACGCCCACATCGGCTTGGTAACCTTTCACGATGCCATCCGGTTGGGTTTCACTGCGGAACTGGATACCACTGTTACCCGCGTTTGGAGCCAGTTTCACTTCCACGATGAGGCGGAAATTATTCACCGCCAGCGGAGCCACCAGCCATTCATTCTTCTTCAAGCCCGGGCTAGTGCCGATGAGTTCACCGTTCTCGACCTTCCAATTTCCCTTGGGACCGGACCAGCCGTCCAGGTTCTTGCCGTTGAAGAACAGGTCGAGGTTGTCCTTCGTCGCGAGCATCGGCACCTGGCTCTTCGTGGCGAGATAGGCGATGAAGTCGCGCACGTCATTATCGCTCAACTGATCCACCAATCCCTCAGGCATCATGGAGAGTTCACTCGGGCGGATCGTCGTGATGTCTTTGCGTGGCAGGGTCAACGTCTCGTTCGCACTTGCGATGGTGATGACCTGCTCGGTCTGCTGCTTGATGATGCCGGTGATGACGCGGTCATCCTTCGTCTCCACCGTGGAGGTCTTGTAATCCAGCGGGATCTCGGCGTTCGGATCGAGGATGTTGTGCAAGATGTAATCGATGTCACCGCGATTGGAACCCGTGATGTCCGGACCGATCTTGCCGCCTTCGCCGTAAAGCGTATGGCATTGCTGACAGGTACGGGCGAAGACTGCCCGGCCATGCATGGGATCATCACGACGCCCTGGCTTCTGGACCATCTTCTTCATCTTGGCGATTTGCGCGAGCTTCTCAGCAGGTGTGGCGCGGACGCTGCCCCAGACCTTCTCGACCTGCTTGGTGATGTCCGCCTGATTGAGATCACGCAACTGGCGCACGATATCAGCCGAGAGATCCTTGCGATCGATACGCCCCTGCTCCACCGCAGCCAGCATGTCTTTGGCGAAGCTCACGCGCGAGGTCAGGGCGATGAGAGCATCGCGCTTCTCGGCGGCGGTGAACTTGGCGTAACTCTGGATGAGCACGCGGGCAATGGCGCCATCATTGAAACCGCCCGCCGCTTTGATGGCCGCACCACGCAAAACAGCATCATTCAGCAGCGCGGGAAGCATCGCTTCGAGTCCAGCATCCTTCGCCGCTACCAGCGCTTGCAATGCCGCCACGCGATCGGCGGGTTTGGCCGATTTGTCCTGCAAGCGATCACGCAAATCCGCCATGGCAGTGGAGCTGCCGAAGATGAGCGAAAGGTTGCGCGTCAGCTCCTGCACTTTTGCATCTGGGCTTTGCGCCAGCTTCTTAGCGGCCACCTCCCAGCCTTTGGGCATGCTCACGCGGCTCTGACCTTTCAAGCCTTCGCTGATGCCCTTGAGGATATCGAGTTGCAGTTGTGCGTCATTCGACTGCGACAAGACGGCGACTAGCGGAGACAGGGTGTCATTCGCTGATTGGGCAAAACTGGACGAAGCCAACAAGAGTCCAGCGACTGTGACAGCGGTAACGTTCTTTAAGAATCTCATGAGGAATGGCGTATCAGATTATTTCGCAGCCACGGCTTTGTGATCCATCGTCATACGGCGGGCGATGTATTCGCGGATCAGCGGAATCTTGGAGCTGGAGAGCAGATTAAGGGCGAGCACGGGTTGTTCAGCAACAACTGGCTCAGTGGCATACCAATACATGAGCGGCAGATTGTGATCCGTCGCATCTTCCGCGTGGGCCAGTAAGCCTTGGAGGATATCCGCACGCTGGGCACTTGGGATCCGTTGAAGAGCGGAAGCCAGATACATGCGCACCATCGGCGAAGCATCATTGACCGCCATGTCCTTGAATTGCTTCGCCACCTTGCCCGTAAGCTGTCCACTCTCGGCAAGCAACTGCACTGTCCACGCACGGACATACTCATCGCTATTGGCGAGCATCCTCTCCGCCGTAGCAGCATCGATCCCACCGATGACGTGCAACGTCCAGAGGGCACGCAACTTGATGTTCGATCCTTTGCTGTCGTTCACGAGTTTCACGAGGTCACCAGCCACGTTCTTGGAGAGCTTGCCTTTGACGGCACGCTCTTGCAGGAGGCGCTTGGCAGTGCGGGCATACCATTCGTTCGGGTGTGCTTGATACTTCACCAGCTCAGAATCGGACGCTTTGGCCAAATCCACCTTTGTCACCTTCTGGTCGTTATAAACCACCTTAAAAATCCGGCCATTACTACGGTCATGCACCTCAGGTTCGCGACGATGGCATTGCTGTTTGTCATACCAGTCGATCATGTAAACAGAGCCGTCCTGATCATATTTCAGGTTGATG
>JAURFH010000467.1 GCA_030834415.1 Verrucomicrobiota bacterium
AGATTGTGAATTTTCCAGTCCGAGCGCCGCTGCTTCAATCATTCACGGTGGTCATGCAAACGGTTTGACCGCCTGGAAGAATTCAAAAGGTAAAACGCTGAAGGAAATTGAGGAGAGCTAGGTCGGATGAATTGGGCTTACAGCCCTTTTGTGGTGGCGATGGCTACCTGGGCCGTTGCCCCACGCTGGTATGAGGCCGGGCCTTTGGCCCTCAGCTTTACGCGGGTTCATGTGCCAAGGCGAATTCATGACGGGTTCTGGATTTCCGGGTGGCTTTCAAAAAATCTTCGTTTGCAATTTCTTCTGGCGCAATTTGTTCCGAAAACAGGTCGGTTTTTCGCGGATTTTTGATGGATAATTGACGGTGCTTTGGTAATGTTTTCATTGCTGACAACTCGTTGTCGGTAAAGGAAGGGCGAAGGGAATTTAGAATTCTGAAGCCGAAGGTCGGCTGCCAAGAATGAAGAAATCCCGAAATCCCCAGTCAATTGGCTCGTTGGAGGCTTTTGGCATTCCTTAT
>JAURFH010000468.1 GCA_030834415.1 Verrucomicrobiota bacterium
ATATGCTTTTTGTGTTTTGGGTTGTGGTGGGTTACTGGGTGGGAAGGTTAAGCACCGCGTAGACTTCGCGGAGGATGAGGTAGGCGCGTGCGTCCTCGGCGTTGGCCTCGGCGCGCAGGGCATCGAGGTCGTGGCCGGGCGCGTCAGACAGCGAGCGCAGCGTGCGGGCGTTGCGGAAACAATCGAGGGCGCGCCGGATCTGCTCTTCAACGCCGACCAGCGCCTGTTTGCGATCGGCAACGCGATCGAGTTCCGACAGCGAGGCGCAGCGGCGGTGAAGGTTCAGTTCGTCCGTCTTGATGATGTGCCAAGCGGCGCGGATCTGCTCCGAGGTGGGGATGGATAGGTGCGACATAGGACAAGCAAGGTCGGCCGGGCGGCCGGCAGAGTCAACCGAAAAGAAAAGCCCCCGGGCTGCGGGGGCTTGGTCTCATTCGTCTCGGGGGTTGAGCGCGAGGGCGAGGATGAGGATCAGCGCGAGGGCGGCATATCTCATTTGCGCGGGTCTCGCAGGATC
>JAURFH010000469.1 GCA_030834415.1 Verrucomicrobiota bacterium
TATGTGTGCAGCACGTGGCAAAAGCGCGAGCTCAGTGCGGGCTCACCTGGTATTTTTAAAACTCCTCTGCTATATATGTATGCATGGCACGCCCGGGCCCCGCATGCACGCAGCGCGCACATGCATTAAACCATATATATATATATATATATATATATGGCTGCATGCTCGATCGAGTCAACGCCCGCGTGCATGTCATATATATGATATTGTACATATATATATATATATGTATATAATTAAAAATAATGATATATATATATATATATCATATATTAATACATATTATATATATATATATATAATATATAAATACATATTATATATATATATATATAATATATCATATAACGCGCGCGCGCCCGCTCGAGTCGACGCTGCATGCATATATATATATATATATATATATATATATGCACGCGCGGCCGGCCCACAGCCCGGGCCCGGGACACGTGTAATTGCAGCGGCGCGGGTGCATGCATGCATGAGCTGCATGCATGCATGCATGCATGTCA
>JAURFH010000470.1 GCA_030834415.1 Verrucomicrobiota bacterium
GCAACTGCATGAGCCCGCCATCTTTAATGACGCCCGGAAAGAATGCGAAAGGAATTTTCAGGAAAAATTTACCCCAAAAACGGGAGGGACGGCATGTTACTGTCCCAAACTCTTTACTCAGCGAACGTTCAATTTGGTACGGGTATCAGAATAAACACGAAACGATCACAAGCCCATTCCGGTCAATGCGCCATTCGCAGAAAAGGTCAGGGACGGCAACATGCCGTCCCTCCCAGGGGCTCACCTGCCGGACCACGGTAGTTCATTGAGGCGGCCTTGAAACGGCCAGTCGTCGGCACGGGATACCAGATTCTTACGAACGGGATTTTCACGGATGTAATGCCATTTCTCGGTGTAGTTCTCACCCTGTCTTAGACGCGTGTCCCAAAAATCACGCTGCCATTCACCTGTGTTCGGCAAATGCTGACAGCTTAGCTTGCGTTTCCACCAAGTCAGCCATTGTTTCAACCTGAACGAAGGATCTCTCGGAGCGCAAAAGAGATGGAG
>JAURFH010000471.1 GCA_030834415.1 Verrucomicrobiota bacterium
TCCCTGCCGTGGTCACTTGAGCTTTACGAACAGACCGTTGGAAGATTGCATCGATCCGGCCAGCAGCGCGACGTGTGGGTCTACGTCCTTATGACGAAGGACACCATCGACGAGCGCATTTGGGCGGCGCTACACGACAAACAAAAACTTAGTGACATCGCATTGGAGGCGTTGAAATGAACCGAGACGACATTATCAAGATGGCGAGAGAGGCTGGTGCAATGTTTGACCATATGACATGGGTTGAGCGTGATCTTGCCCCTGTGTTTGAACGCTTCGCCGCCCTTGTCGCCGCGCATGAACGTGAGGCGTGTGCGCGGGTGTGCCTTGAAGAAGCACCAAGTCTTGATGGGCAGTTGTGCGCCGCCGCCATCAGAGCAAGGGGGGAGAAATGAACCGCGAAGACATCATGACTTTGGTTGAACGTTACGCACTGGCAATGAGATTGGTAGATCGCCACGGCAATCAATATGGCGACCGCGACTTGTTGACGCTAACGCATCAACA
>JAURFH010000472.1 GCA_030834415.1 Verrucomicrobiota bacterium
GCCATTCAATATCTAGCGCCGATTGGTTGTAATGTTTACGTAAGTCAAGGCCCTTGATCCGCGCAATGTTGATCTCGTTCAGTACAGGGTTATCCGGGCGCAGCATGTCCATATCAGCATCATGCGACACCCTTAAATCGAGCCCTGCCTCTTTTGCAAATTCGCGAAAGTGCTCGGCGCTCATGACATCCTCTTTCTTTAGCGACAGGCAGTGAAAGGCAAGGCTGTGCAAGGTGCGGAAGTAGGGAAAATCTGTCTTAGCGTTTAGGTGCGGAAATTTCTGGATCGCCCGATCACGAGCTTCGTTTGCCGCCTTTCTGGTGAAAGAAAAGTAACCCATTTTTACAGAGGGCACACCCTTTTCCAGCTCGGCGTCAACCACGTTGAGCAGGTAAGTAGTCTTACCTGCTCCCGGTGGGCCAAAGATTTTTTTAATATCATTCATTCCAAACGTCATCCGGCCAAACAATGACAGGGGTTCCGCGGCCCATGTACGCGCCCTC
>JAURFH010000473.1 GCA_030834415.1 Verrucomicrobiota bacterium
CCGGTTTTTCAGGGGCAAACCTGATGACCGGCCCAAACACCCTACTTCCAGGCATTGCGCCATTGGTCGGGCGTCCAGCGGCCCTCGTCCATCTCGATAAGATCGAAATCCGTGAGCACGGTGCCGTCTTCTGGCAGGCCGTATTGCTTGATCATATCTGGAATAAAACCGTCAGTCTCGTCATCGCGCCAGCCGCGTTTGCTCATGAAGCTGTTGAAGATAAGGATCTGCACGTCGTTCAGCCGACGGCCATTCGCCTCGCACCAAGCCAGCAAGTCTTCATCGGCCAGATCGGAGAGGACGAGGCTTTTCACATCCTCATAGCGGACGTCGAGATAACGGCAGATGCGTCCATCGAAGCCCTTGCCCAGCATCTCATAATACTCCTCCGGCAATTTCCCGGCCGCGTGCAGCCGAATCTTCGAACACATGCGCGCGAAGTAAAAGATGCCTCGCGTCTTTTCGTAACAGCCTTTGATGCCCTCGATCTTCATATGGGT
>JAURFH010000474.1 GCA_030834415.1 Verrucomicrobiota bacterium
CCGGTTTTTCAGGGGCAAACCTTATGACCGGCCCAAACACCCTACTTCCAGGCATTGCGCCATTGGTCGGGCGTCCAACGGCCTTCGTCCATCTCGATGAGATCGAAATCCGTGAGCACGGTGCCGTCTTCTGGCAGGCCGTATTGCTTGATCATGTCTGGAATAAAACCGTCAGTCTCGTCATCGCGCCAGCCGCGTTTGCTCATGAAGCTGTTGAAGATAAGGATCTGCTAATCGTTCAGACTACGGCCATTGGTGTCGCACCAAGCCAGCACGTCTTCATCAGACAGGCCAGAAAGCACGAGGCTTTTGACGTCCTCATAGCGGACGTCGAAATAACGGCAGATGCGCCCATCGAAGCCCTTGCCCAGCATCTCGAAATACCCCTCCGGCAGTTTTCCGGCGGCATGCAGCCGTATCTTAGAACACATGCGCGCGAAGTAAAAGATGCCTCGCGTCTTTTCGTAACAGCCTTTGATGCCCTCGATCTTCATATGGGT
>JAURFH010000047.1 GCA_030834415.1 Verrucomicrobiota bacterium
CGATGCTCGCCGAGCCGCTTACGATGATGCGTAGCGCGTGGTCGTCCAAACCGCTCTTATGTCTCAGTTTGCGGAACTTTTCACCGCCATTACCGAGCAAGACCGGGTTCGTATCTATGGTGCGTGCGCCTGACATCACGGCATCGGCGGTGGCGCGGAGTTCGTAGAGATGATTGCTGTCTCGTGGTGAGCCGAATGTCGTGATGGCGCGGTTTGCGGTGGCGATTTTGCCATCAGCAGTCATCGCCATGTTGATCAACACGAACGGACGATTGTTTTTTCTGGCGGTCATCAGTTGCTTACTTGATCAACATCGCATCGCCATAGCTGAAGAAGCGGTATCGCTCACGCACGGCTTCAGCGTAGGTGTTCAACATCAGCTCGCGACCAGTCATTTCGCCCGGCTTGGCAAACGCACTTACCAGCATGAGCAAAGTGGATTGCGGGAGATGAAAATTAGTGACGAGACAATCCACCACTCGGAAGCGATAGGGTGGGTAAAGAAAGATGCGGGTGGTGCCACGCATGGCAGTGAGTTGGCCGTCATTTTGGGCAGCGGCAGATTCCAGCACGCGCACCGTTGTGGTGCCGATGGCAAAGACGCGTTTGCCCGCAGCTTTGGTGGCGGCGATCGCAGCAACTGTTTCCGCGCTGATCTCAAAACGTTCCGAGTGCATCTGATGTTCCGCGATGCGCTCCACCTTTATGGTCGCAAAGGTGCCCAGCCCCACATGCAGCGTGACATAGTGGATGTTGATGCCGCGATCTTTGATCTGCCGCAGCAACTCGGGGGTGAAATGCAAACCCGCTGTAGGCGCAGCTACTGAACCGCGGGCTTTGGCGTAAACGGTTTGGTAGCGTTCCAGATCTTCCGGGCTCGAAGCTCCGGCCTCGCGGTTAATGTATGGAGGCAGGGGAATCTCGCCCAAGGCATCAATCGCATCTAGCACATCACCATCGCACTGGAAACGGAGGCGGCAATGTCCTGCTTCATTCTTTTCAATCAATTCCGCGCTCAGTGAGGCGGGTGAGCCATCGTGCTGGGTGAAATCTATCACCGAGCCAGGGCGGACTCTCTTTCCGGGGCGGAGCAAGGCCCACCAGTCGTTTTTGGCCACTTCTTCCACCAGTAATATCTCGATTTGGCCGCCTGTATCCCGTTTGACGCCTCGCAGACGGGCGGGAATGACCCGCGAGTTATTGAGTATCAGGGTGTCGCCGGGTTGCAGGTAACTGACCAAATCCGGGAACTGACGATGGGTGGTCTGCTCAGTGGAGCGGTCCAAAACGAGCAAACGTGACTGATCCCGCTGTGGGGCCGGATGCTGGGCGATCAGCTCTGGAGGCAGCGAGTAGTCAAAATCTAGGGTGCGCAATGCGGTTTCAGGCACGGCGCAATGAAGCAGGAATCGCGGGGGAGGGAAAAGAGAAACTTTCCGAGGGGCAATCTGGGGATTTTAACGGATTTCTGACGAGTGAAAAAAGGTGGTCTTCGAAGGCTGGACCTATTGCTGTTTGCGTCGATTCAAAATTTCGCTTTATCGGTAACTTGATTGGGCATGCCTAAAAATGGCCATCTCTCAGGTTAAATCTGAGAAAATATTTTTCAGAGGGGTGTTCTCCGTAATTCTACGGAATGGGCCTATTTTTACGTTAAAGTAAAATGTGAATAAGTGGTGGATAAAAACGCAGTGAGTTAAAGATTGACTAAAATGGGTGAAAATGGTTGAAAGTGGGGCGTTGTGGGGCGCGGTGGATGAAGGGCCCGGAAAACGCCTCCTTAAAACAATGTCATCAACTGAAACCATAACGCCGATCTACTACAGCTCGACCTTTCGTCACGGGGTGGACGACAAGCGGCGGGTTCAGGTCCCGGCGAAATGGCGCCCACACCAGCCGGATGTGGAGCTTACGTTGATTTTGTGGCCGAGCGCCGGAATCCCTGATGCGTGCCTGTTGGTTTTGCCGCCGGAGGAAATGGCGCAGTTGGTCGGGAAGCTCAAAGCGATGCCCTTCGCGGATCCGAAAGCGGAGTCATTGCGGCGGTTGCTGGGACGCAAGTCAGCTTCGGTCACTTTGGACAAGTCTGGGCGCATCTGTCTGCCGGACCAGATGGCGAAAGCGGTCGGTATCGAGAAAGAGGCTGTTTTCGTGGGGTTGATGGACCGGTTTGAGATTTGGAATCCGGAGCGTTTGGAACAGGCGTCCACGGTGGACGACGCGCTCCAGTCGGAGGCGTTCAAACTTATCTAACACAGGTGAAGCATATGGAAACAGGTTCGTTGTTAGCAGCATCGAAAGCGGTCCGACGGGCTTCAGATGAACCCAGTCCGTTTCGGGTGGATGAGAAGAAGAAACTTCCGCGCTTCGAGCCGGTGGGGCGTTCTGTGTCATTAGCGCCTGCGCCGCAGGCTGAAGAAACACTTTTCCCTGATGCACCAGGGGGAGGAACCGATGCGGCTCCAGAGTCTGTGGGCTCGGGGCCGCATGCCTCCGCAGAAGAAGCGGTTGCCCGCAAGAGCCTCCGTGAAACCTTGTTTGGTCAACGGGTCAAAGCCCGGGCGGAAGCAGCGGCCGCGCAGTTCAGTGCATTGCAGCAGGGCGAGTTGAAGCTCGATCAGGTCAAGGTGGTGCGCAATGACCTGAGTGAAACGGATTTTGAGCTGGCATCGCCGGAGCAACCGGTAGCAATCAACTCGGCGGCGAAAGTGAAGCCGCAGGGCAAGGGCGGGGTGGTCTGGAGCTGGCTGACCGCGAAACTTTTTAGTCTGGGACGTCGGTGGAAATAACCCAAGGCAATGCAACGTGACCGACTTCATCCACATTCCAGTGATGCTGGAGGAGGTGTTGTCAGCCCTGGCACCCAAGACGGGCGGCCGGTACGTGGACGGGACGCTCGGTGGGGCTGGACACGCAGCAGCCATATTGAAGGCCAGCAGCCCGAGTGGATGGCTGTTTGGTTGCGATCGAGATGGCGTCGCCATTGAGGCGGCCAAGAGCCGGTTGGCAGAATTTGAAGAGCGCTGGGAAGTCCAGCGGGGACGGTTTGATCAGTTGCGAGAGTGGGTGGCGGATGGAAGTTGTGACGGGGTGCTTTTTGATCTGGGTGTCAGTTCGCCACAGTTGGATGTAGCGGGACGCGGGTTCAGTTTTCAAGCGGACGGGCCTTTGGATATGCGGATGGATACACGGCAGCCGCTGACCGCCGCAGGAATCGTGAACGACTGGACGGCGGGTGAGTTGGAAAGAATTTTTCGGGCGTATGGCGATGAGCCGCAGGCGCGCAGGTTTGCGCGAGTGATCACGGAAGACCGGCCCTTCACGACGACCCGGCAGTTGGCTGAATTGATCGAGCGAGTGTCGCCCCGGGCCGGGCGCAAGGCGCATCCGGCCACCAAAATTTTTCAAGCCCTGCGGATCGCGGTGAACGATGAAATCGGATGCGTAGAGCGGGGTTTGGCGGCGGCGTTTGAAGTTTTGAACCCCGGCGGACGTCTGGCGGTGATCACGTTCCATTCGCTGGAAGACCGGACGGTGAAATTGTGGGGCCGGGAAATGGCGCGGGATTACACCTTCCCTGGGGAAGTGGATGTGCCGGAGTTGCGGCAGGACTGTGTGCCCAAGATGCGTTGGGTGAGCCGCAAGGCGATTCTGCCGGGCGAGGCGGAATTGGCCCGGAATCCCCGAGCGCGTAGTGCGCAATTGCGGGTGCTGGAAAAAGTTTAAGAAAACAAAGAAAAATGGCACGGAATCGGAAGAATGAAGCAGCGGGTGTGCGGTTCGGACCGGCGATCAAGGCGGTCCTGCTCTGCCTGTTCATCGCCATGGCGGCGATCGGTTTTGTCTGGCAGAAGAGCCAGATCGGTGCCTTGGGCCAACAAATCAAAGAGCGCGAGCTCAAGCTTTCGGAATTGAAGCGCCAAAACAAGCTGCGCAGCGATCAACTGGCCCAGATGCGGTTGCCCAGTGTGATCGATATGCGAGTGCGCGAACTGCGGCTCGGCCTGGTGCCGACGCAGCCCAGCCAGATAGTGCGGATGGTGGAACTGCCTTACGACGGCGGTCAGGTGACCATGGAGCGCCCGGTGGCCTCCGCGGTCAGGGGTGGGGCAAATAATCAGTAGTGTTGCCAAACAAACAATTTTTTGCCGTCGCAAGCGGGCTTTCGGCCGGGAAACCGGAGGCTGCTGGCGGTGGGCAATGTAAGGTTCAAAATCATGGTCATGTCGGTCCCATATCGCCGTTTGCTGATGCTGGCATTTTTGCTGGTAACGGCGTTTTGCGCGCTGGGCTACCGCCTTGTTGACCTGCAGGTCCTGCGCCACGATGAGCTTCGCGACTGGGCGAAGAACAATACTCAGCGGCGTGTTCTCTTCGAGCCCCGGCGTGGCGAGATCCGCGATGTGCGCGGCAATCTGCTCGCGACCAGCGTCTTCGTAAAAACCATCTGCGCGGATCCGACACTCATCGGGCCTCACGCCCAAGAGGTCGCCCGGGCGATCGCTCCCTTGCTGGAGGTGAATGAAGCCGAACTGGCGCAACGCCTGCAACCGCGCCTTCGCACCAATGAGCTAGGGAATGTCCTGACGAATCGTTATGTTGTTCTCAAGCGCAAGGTGAAGGTCGAGACCTGGCAGTCCATCCAGGACACCATGGAAGACTTGAAGCTGTCGGTGGATGAAACTCAACTGACCCGGACCGAACGGGGATTCTATCGCAACTTGCGGCACAAGTCCGTTTTCGCTGACAGCTTGGATGATCAACAGCGCGTTTACCCGAACGAATCACTAGCGGCGCACGTCTTGGGGTTTGTGGGTGTGGGTGAGCGGGTAGTGGATGGTGAACGCGTCATCGAGACGACAGGTATTGAAGGCATCGAGCGCACTTTGAATTCTAAGCTTTCCGGTGTTCGTGGTTGGCGGATGACGGAGACGGATCGTTCGCGGCGGGAAGTGGTGCCCTTCCGGGAACAGGAAGTGCAAGCACGCGATGGCCTTAATGTGGTGCTTACCATCGATGCCGGCATCCAGCACATCGTTGAGATGGAGCTGGCCGAAGCGATTAAGAAGCATACGCCGATCAGTGCCTCAGCAATAGTCGTCCGGCCGAAGACGGGTGAAATCCTGGCGATGGCTACCTTGCCGACTTTTGACCCGAATAAGCCGGGTGATTTTGAAGCTGCCGCCCGTCGCAACCGGGTGATCTGTGACATCTCAGAACCAGGCTCTACTTTCAAGATCGTGGTCGTCAGTGGTGCCTTGAATGAACACTTGGTGACCTTGCAAGACAAATTCGATTGCGAGCATGGTCAGTTCTATTACGCGGGCAAATTGCTCCGGGATCACCATGGCTATGGCATCCTGAGCGTGGAGGAGATCATTACCAAGTCCTCCAACATCGGTTCGGCCAAGATCGGTTTCAAGCTGGGGGAAGAAGGTTTGCATGGCTACATCCGCTCCTATGGGTTCGGTGATCGCACTGGTATCCCGTTGCCGGGAGAGGTAGCAGGTATCGTGCATCCGGTGAAAAACTGGAACAAACTTTCCATCTCGCGCATCCCCATGGGTCATGAGATCGCCTCGACTCCGTTGCAGATGGTGATGGCCATGTCCACCATCGCGAACGGTGGCAAGGCGATGCGCCCGATGTTGGTGAATCGCTTGGAAGATCAACAGGGACGGACCGTGGTGCGTTATCAGCCGCAGATGGTCCGGCAGGTTGTGAGTCCTGAGGCAGCTTCCCAAATGGTGCAGGCATTGAAGACGGTGGTGGCCACGAATGGTACGGCTCCCAAGGCCGCGTTGGAATATTACACGGTGGCGGGCAAGACCGGCACGGCACAGAAGCCGCCTTATGCCCCGGGCATGTATTTCTCCTCGTTCATCGGGTTCTTCCCGGCGGATGATCCGGAGTTGTGCATTTCGGTGGTGCTGGATGAACCGAAGCACGGTTACTACGGCGGCACGACCGCAGCTCCGTTCTTTCACAACATCGCGGAACGTACGGCCAGCTATCTCAACCTGCGTCCAGAGCTGCCGGTGCCGGATCCACAATTCACCAATAACCCCAAACAAAGGCCGGGTTTGCTGACTGCGCGTCGCAACTGACCACACCCCGCCATGCAACTTAAAGAACTCATCAACGACCTCCAGCCGATGAAGGTGGATGGCAACCTGCATCGTGATGTGTTGGGAATCACTTATGATTCCCGCCGGGTCACGCCAGGGATGGTCTTTGTCGCGGTGCGGGGACAGAACGTGGATGGGCACGATTACATCGCCAGCGCGATCGACCGGGGAGCAGCTGCAGTAGTCTGTGAGCAGAACGGTTTTTCCTCTTTACGCGCCACGAAAGTCAAAGTGGCAGACTCACGCGAAGCACTCGCTCGACTGGCGGCGGCTTACTACCAGTACCCAAGCCGCAAGATGAAAGTGATCGGGGTCACTGGCACGAACGGCAAGACCACCGTTTCTTTCTTGGTGAAACGCATCTTGGAAGTGGCCGGCCAGATGACCGGACTTATCGGTACCGTGCGTTACGAAGTGGGCGACCGAATGATTCCGGCTCATCGCACTACGCCAGAGGCGTTGGAGACGCAGCAAATGCTTTCCCAGATGGCCCGGGCGGGTTGCAGTTCTTGCGTGATGGAAGTCAGTTCCCACGCCTTGGACCAAGGCCGCGTGCATGGGGTGGATTTTGATGTCTGCATCTTCACGAACCTGACCCAGGATCACCTCGATTATCACCAGGACATGGAGGCCTATTATCAGGCCAAGAAGAAGCTGTTCAGCCCGTTGTTCTCAGGTGGTAAGAAAAGCACCGGTGTCATCAATATCGACGATGCTTTCGGCGAGCGATTGGGCTTGGAGTCGGAATTGGAAGTGAATCTCAGCTACGGTCTTAAAGACAGCGCCAAACTCCGGGCGGTGAATGTCAAACTCGGAGCGATGGAGACGTTGTTCACGGTGCTGACGGACACGCAGACTTTTGATATCAAGTTGCCTTTGATCGGGCGGCACAATGTTTACAACGCCCTCGCAGCTATCGGTGCTGCGCTCGCTCTGGAGGTGAGTGTGGAACACATCCAGCAGGCACTGGCTTCCATTCCGCCGGTGCCGGGACGTCTAGAAGCGGTGAATGCCGGGCAGCCGTTCGGGGTGTTTGTAGATTATGCGCACACGGATGATGCCTTGCGCAATGTGCTTTCAACGATGCGCGAATTGACGACCGGCCGGTTGCTGTTGGCCTTCGGTTGTGGTGGCAGTCGTGATACGGGCAAGCGCGCCAAGATGGGCAAGGTGGCGGCGGAGTTGGCTGACTACACGTTTATCACCACAGATAATCCGCGCAAGGAACAGCCCGAAGCCATCGCGGCGATGGTCGAGGAAGGATTTCGCTCGGTGCGGGCGGACGGATATCAGGTGGAGCTGGATCGCAGCCGGGCGATCGATGAAGTTATCCGCATGGCGCAACCCGGTGACTTGGTGCTCATCGCGGGCAAGGGGCATGAAACCTATCAGGAATTTGAGGACACGGTAGTGCCGTTCGATGACCGCGTCTATGCACAGGAAACACTGGAAGCTATCGGGTTTTCGGGTTCCTAAAGGGTGTTACGGCAAGAAGCATGGAAAAACTGGCGTTAGCGAAGATCGCGGAGAGTTGCGGGGCTCAGGTTCACGGCAAGGTGGACGGAGTGATGGCCGGAGGCGTCTCTACGGATTCACGCAAGGTCTCGGCGGGTGATCTCTTCGTGGCGATCGCAGGCGAGAAGTTTGACGGACATCGCTTTCTGGATGAAGTGGCCGCCAAGGGCGTGGTGGCTGTGGTGGCGGAGCAGGGGAAGGTTCCGGCGGGCTGGAACTCATGTCCGGTATTGTTGGTTCCGAATTCGCGTGTGGCTTATGGGCAGATCGCTGCCGGTTACCGGAAGGAATTCAAGATTCCGGTGGTGGCAGTGGCTGGTTCCAACGGTAAGACGACGACTAAAGAATTGATCACTTCGGTATTGAAGCAGCAGTTGGTGACACTGAAGAGCGAGGCGAGTTTCAACAATGATATCGGGGTGCCCGCAACCTTGTTGAATTTGTCAGCCAAGCACGAAGCAGCTGTATTGGAAGTTGGCACGAATCATCCGGGGGAACTCGCCCCATTGGTGAACCTGATCAAGCCGAAGTATGGCGTCATCACGAGCATAGGCCGTGAGCATCTGGAATTTTTTGGCGATCTGGTCGGAGTAGCGCAGGAAGAAGGTTACCTGGCTGAATTGCTGCCGACTGAAGGGCGGCTGTTCGTGAATCTGGACAGCCCCTGGATGGAACAGATTTTGCGGCGGGCCAAGTGCCCGGTGGTGACGGTCAGCCAGCGTGGGCGTGGCGATTGGTCGGGCAAGTTGGTCCAGTCGGGACTGTTGGGCATTGAACTGGAAGTCACCGCTCCCAAGCCGGAGTTCAACGGAGTTTACCAGTTGCCTCTGCTGGGGCGGCATCAGATCACGAATGCTTTGCTGGCGCTGGCAGTGGGTGCGGAATTGGGAATCGGGGCGGCTGAAATGAAACGCGGGTTGGCTGAATGTCCGGTGCCGAAGATGCGTCTGCAGATCTCCGAGCGCAAAGGTGTGACGGTGTTGGACGACAGCTACAACGCCAATGCGGATTCGATGTTGGCAGCGCTGCAAACTTTAGTGGATCTGCCCTGTTCGGGCCGGCGGATGGTGGTGATCGGCGATATGGCGGAATTGGGAGCCTCAGCGGCGGCCGCCCATGCGGAAGTTGGGCGGCACGCGGCGGATCTAAAGATCGATGCTTTGTTGGCGGTTGGACGGATGGGGCAGGTGACGGCGAGTGCGGCGAAGGTCGGCGGTATCCAGATGGTCAAAGAGTGCCAGGATACCAGTGTGGCGTCATCTGAGCTTCGGCACTGGTTACGACCGGGAGACATGCTGCTGTTGAAGGCTTCCCGCAGCAGCCAGGTGGAGCGGGTCTTGGAAGGTTTGGACTGATTTGTAAAGCACGACAGGGTTATGACAAAAACTGCAGATAAAGTCGCGGCGGATCACGCGCATGCTTCGGGTGAAAATGAAGCGTGGCGCGATGACGGACTGGCAGAACGCAACGAACGGCAGGCGCGATTGGCTGCCCGCGTTGGTTTGCCCCGGTTCGCCATCCGACTGATCGGCGAGCGGCGGGTGCGGGAAATGGCGGCCAGGGGTTAGAGAGATTGGATGCTATATTACCTGACACAGTACGTATTGGCGGAAAGCCTGGGGACAAGCTGGGAAGGCTCCGTCTCTTTTCTGAACGTCTTTCGCTACATCACGTTCCGCAGCGCAGGCGCGGCGGTGACGGCTCTTTTGCTCAGCCTCTGGCTGGGGCCGAAGGTCATCCGGTGGTTGAAACAGTTGAAATTTGGTCAGGACTATCTGGATAAGGCCGAAGAAGGTGGAGATTTGAAAGCGCGTCTCAGCAAAAAAGGCACACCGACAATGGGTGGCCTGATGATCGTGCTGGCGCTGGATATCTCGGCGCTGTTATGGGCGCAGTGGAATGCGCTGATTTTGTTGACCTTGTTGTCAGTAGTAGTGCTTGCCGGGTTAGGTTTTTATGACGATTACGCGAAGATCGCCCTACAAAACAGCAAAGGGGCGGCAGAGCATGTGAAGCTGGTGGTGCAGTTCGGTCTGGCCATCTTCATCGCAGTCTATCTGTGGATGTTGCCGGAGACTAAGGCGCTGGTAACCGAAATCATGGTGCCGTTCTACAAGTATCCGGTGCTGACCGGGGCCAGTGCGATTGGTTTGTTGCTCGTGGTGCTAACCATTGTGGGCAGCTCAAATGCGGTGAATCTGACGGATGGTCTGGATGGTCTGGCCATCGGTTGCGTGACCATCGTTTCGGTGGTGTTCGTGGTGCTGACGTACATCGCGGGTAATGTGAAGATGGCGGGTTACCTGCAAGTGCCATATGTGCCCGGAGCCGGTGAACTAACGATCTTTTGTTCGGCGATGTTCGGGGCGGGTTTGGGTTTTCTGTGGTTCAACTGCCATCCGGCGCAAGTGTTCATGGGGGACACGGGGTCGCTGGCCTTGGGCGGGGCCTTGGGTATCGTGGCGGTGTTGATCCATCAGCCGTTTGTGCTGGTGATCGCGGGTGGAGTTTTTGTTGCGGAAGCGATGTCGGTGATGATCCAGCGGGGCTGGTTCAAATTCACCAAGAAGCGTTTTGGTGAAGGCAGAAGAGTATTTTTGATGGCACCCATCCATCATCATTTTGAGCGGAAGGGCTGGTACGAGTCACAAGTGGTGACCCGGTTTTATATCTTAAGCGTGCTCTGCGCGGTCGTGGCGTTGAGCACCTTGAAGCTGCGGTAAGAAAGTAAGCGATGAGCAATCTGGCGGACAAAACGGTTTTGGTGATCGGCCTCGGCAAGAGCGGGGCGGCGGCGGCGCGCTTTTTGCAGAAGAAGCGGGCGCAGGTCACAGTGGTGGACAGTGCCGAATCAGATGATCTGGAACGGCAGGCCAGCCACTTGCGCTCAGAAGGCATCGAGGTCTTGTTAGGAGCACAAGATGCGCCTGAAGGGAAATTTGATTTTGGGGTGTTAAGCCCGGGAGTCCCGCCGACTTTGCCGCTGGTGAAACAGTTGCGCGACGGCGGTCTGCACCTCATCAGCGAGTTGGAGCTGGGTTACCAACACTCCTTGTGCCTGAACATTGCTATCACCGGCACCAACGGCAAGACGACGACAACGGAACTGGTCGAGCGCATCCTGACGCAGAACCAAAAACGTACGGTCACCGCGGGGAATATCGGCACGCCATTGACTGCCGTGGTGGAGCAGACCAAGGAACTGGATCTGTTGACGCTGGAGGTCAGCTCTTTTCAACTCGAGGCCATTCAGTATTTCCGCCCGAGTATTGCCATTTTGCTGAACATCACGGCCGATCATCTGGATCGTTATGCCAGCATGGATGAGTATGCCCTCTCCAAGGCGCGTATCTTTGAGAGCCAACAGGTGTTCGACTGGGCGATCATCCAGAGCGAGGCGTTGGCCCGTTTGAAAGCGATCGGCGTCAAGATCCCAGCGAAGATCATCACTTTCAGTGTGGTGGATGAAGAAGCGGACATCTATTTGGATCGCGGACTCATCATCAGCCGGTTGCACAACTGGACGGGACCTTTGTTGAACATGGATCATTGCCGGTTGATGGGGCCGCATAACGCGGAGAATTTGATGGCGGCGCTCGCGGTGGCGCGGGTGTTGCGGTTGCCTTTGGAAGAGGTCCAAAAGTCTCTGCAAAGTTATGTTCCGGCAGCGCATCGTTGCGAGGTGGTGGCGGCGGTGAAAGGCGTGCGCTATGTGAACGACTCCAAGGCCACGAATCCGGATGCCCTGGACAAGGCATTGCAGACCATGCCTCCAGGCAAGAAGGGGGAGAAAAACATTTTTCTAATCGCTGGCGGACGCGATAAAGGCTTCGAATATCACTCCGTCGGACCGCAGATTTCCAAGCGCGTGAAGCATGCTTTTTTGATCGGTGAGACCCGGGAAAAACTTCGTGCCTCGTGGAGTCTGTTTACTCCTTGCACCTTGGTCGGTTCACTGTTAGAAGCGGTTACAGAAGCTGCCGAACAGGCAGTTTCAGGCGATATTGTTCTACTTTCACCGGCTTGCTCGAGCTTTGACATGTTTCAAAACTATCAGCACCGGGGTGACGTGTTTCGACAATCGGTCGAGCACATGGAGCGCACAATGGATGGTAGTGAGACATCTTGTCGCCCAATTAGTGGTAGCGGTGAAAGCGAATAAATTGAACTAATACGAACAATAGTATAAAATTTGGCAATTATTCGGAGAAATATTTGATTGAACCGTAACGATTGTCAGCCCGAACACGATAAAAACTAAAACTGCCCAATAGTATGTCAGCAAACAGCCCCAATCCATTAGTCCCGCAGGGTTCCCTGCAACAACAAACCGGAAAGGCCAAGGCGAATGTCCGTCTGGCCGTCTTCAGCATCGTTGCCGTCCATGCCGTCTTGATTGTCGGTGTGCTCATGCAAGGTGGTTGCAAGAAGGATGAACCGAAAGCCCCAGAAGTGGCGATTGGCCAACCGTCGGTGCCGGTTGATCCTTACTACACCGATCCTTCTCAACTGACGCCGACCAACCCTGGTCCTGACTTGGGCACAACTCCGGCCCCGACTGATCCGTTTGGCGCCCCGCCGACCACGGTTGGTCCGGTCACGCCGATGACTCCGGGACCGACGGCAACATCTTTGCCGCCGACCAGTGTTGCCCCCGTGGTGGACATGAGCGCCCCGGCTCCTGGCGCGCCGACCGGTCTGCCGACGATGGCGGAACCGGCGCCTTCGGTGCAGCAGTACAAGATCGCGAAGGGTGACAACTTCTACACTATCGCGAAGAAATTTAACACCACTACCAAGAAGATTCTGGATGCGAATCCGAATGTTGATCCTGCCCGTCTCCAGATCGGCCAGTCGATCAATGTGCCGGTGTCCGCTACAACGGCTGCGCCTACGACGGTGGCGACCAGCAGCTTGAGCGGACCAAGCGCCACGACTTCAGGCGGCACCACCATGGTGACGTATGAGGTGAAGGCGGGTGATTCACTGTATGGCATCGCTTTGAAACACGGCACCACAGTGAAAGCCATCCAGTCGGCCAATGGTCTCAAGACTACCCGGATCAATGTTAAGCAGAAGCTGAAGGTGCCTACCAAGGTGGCTGCTGCTGCGCCGGCTCCTGAGCCGGTCATGACGGCCCCGGCTGCCTTCCCGACATCGACACCGACGGCACCATTGGTTCCGGGCAACCAGTAATAACTCAAAAGAATCCAACAAGAATGAGAACAGCCATCACTACCCTAATCTTCTGCGTGGGCGCATTGCTCTCGCTGGGGATGGTGATGCTGTATAGCTCCAGCATGGTGCAAGTGGGGGCGCGTTATCTGGTCATGCAACTGGTCTGGTGTGGGGCAGGCCTGATCAGTTGTGTGGCGGTGGCCTCGCTTGATTATCAAGTGCTGCGCAAATCGGTCTGGTGGATCTACGGATTTGCCGTCCTCTTGTTGGTGTTAGTGCTGATCCCGGGCATTGGTCTGAAAATTAACGGTGCGCGGCGCTGGTTCGATCTTGGCGTCGCGCGCCTTCAACCCTCGGAGTTTGGCAAGCTGGCTTTGGTTTTCATGCTGGCCTGGTATGGCGAGCGTTTTCAGCGGCAGATGCCGGGCTTCAAGAATGGCTTGGTGGTGCCGGGTTGTTTTGCCGGTCTATTAGTCGGATTGATCTTTATCGAGCCTGACCGTGGCACGGCCATTTTGCTTTCGGCGGTCACTTGTGTGCTGCTCCTCGTGGGGGGGGTACGCATGCGCTATTTCATTCCGCCGGTGGTGGCTGGCATCGTGGGATTGGGTATCTCCATCTGGCATGATCCGATGCGCATGAAACGCGTGTTCAGCTGGCTGTATCTCGAAGAGAACCGCGAAGGCGTAGGGTATCAAGCCTGGCAAGCGATGATCGCTTTGGGCTCGGGCGGTTGGTCTGGCTTGGGCTTGGGTAATGGGCGGCAGAAGCTCGGGTTTGTGCCTGAACATCATACGGATTTCATTTTTTCCATCATCGGTGAGGAGCTGGGGTTGATCGCCACCATCGGCGTGGTGATCGGTTTTGTGGGCATCGTGGCGAGCGGCGTTTACATCGCTTCCAAGGCGAAAGATGCCTTTGGCCGGTTGTTGGCCACGGGGATCACGTTTTTGATCGGCTTGCAGGCGTTCATCAATATCGGGGTAGTCACGAGCGCGCTGCCGAACAAGGGAATTTCCCTGCCCTTCATCAGTTACGGCGGTTCCAATCTCTTGGTTATGCTGACGGCAGTGGGTTTGTTATTGAGTGTCGCACGACAGGCTCCGTCGCCGGTCGAATCCGACGTCAAGAGCACCAGCGATATGCCTAACGGGGCCTTGGGCACACCCCAAACAACCTGATGGAAAACAAAACACCAACGCCTTCCATCGTGATCGCCTGCGGCGGCACGGGGGGACACCTCTTTCCCGGTCTGGCTGTGGCCGAGGAATTGTTGATGCGTGGCTGTCAGGTGACCTTGATGGTCTCGCCCAAGGATGTGGACCAGCAGGCCGTGAAGGCGGTGCGGGGGATGGATGTGGTCACGCTGCCTGCCGTGGGGTTGCAACGGGGACAATATCTCAAGTTCTTTTTGAAGTTCTGGCAGTCACGGCAATTGTGCATGGCACGGTTTCGTGAGAAGGCACCGCATGCGGTATTGGCGATGGGCGGCTTTACCAGTGTGGCTCCCATCTTGGCAGGACGCAGCTTCGGCGCGAAGACGTTCTTGCATGACTCCAACACGATTCCCGGCCGGGCGAATCGTTGGTTGGCTCCGAAGGTGGATCAGGCCTTTACCTGGTTTCCCCAGACGGAAGCCCACCTGAAAGCGCCCAAGGTGATGAGTGTCGGCATGCCGGTGCGCGCGCAGTTCGAGCCGCTGGATCCGGAAGGTTGCAAGACAGCGCTGGGATTCAACCCCGCGAAGCCGCTGTTGCTTATCATGGGGGGCAGTCAAGGTGCCCGGGGCATCAATCAACTGGTGCTGCACATGTTGCCGAACCTGAAGCTGATGTCACCCGAGCTGCAATATCTGCACCTGACCGGGGCCGAGGATTTCGAGCGGGTACAAAACGCTTATGCGGCGCAGAAGGCCAAAGCGTTTGTCAGACCTTTCTTCAGTGAGATGGAACTGGCGATGGGCGCTGCCTCTGCGGCGATCAGCCGGGCCGGTGCTTCCTCGCTGGCGGAGATCGCGGCGATGCGGCTGCCGACGGTCCTGATTCCATTCCCGCAGGCGGCGGATAATCACCAGTATCACAATGCGCGGGCATTTGTGGATACGAATGCCGCGCGAATCATGGAGCAACGGAACGGGCGTCCAGAAGCGTTGAACTTGGTGTTGCTGGAGCTGATCGGCAACCGGTCCACCCGCGAGGCCATCGGTCATGCATTGGCGCAATGGCATACGCCATCGGCCGCGGCGAACATGGCGGAGACAATTTTGCAATCGATCCGGCAGGGGCGCAGCAAGGCTCTTAGTGCAGCGGCAGGTGCGGGCGTCGCAGTGCCAGCATCAGATGTAGTGGTGGGGCGGTAAGTGAAGCAGAGAAATTATCGGCAGGGCAGAGACAGGCGTGAAGCGTTTAACAACCAGTGAAGTCGTAGCATTGCTGGCAGCAGCTCCAGCGGGGGCGACGGTCCATCTCGTGGGAGCGGGTGGCTGCGGCATGAGCGGGCTCGGCCATCTCTTGTCAGATCTGGGTTTCAGCGTTTCCGGTTCTGATGTCGTGGATGGCGAGGAAGTCCGGCAGCTGCGTCAACGTGGTGCTAGGATTTACGAAGGTCACGCTGCGCGTATCGTGGAAGAGCATCGTCCGGTTTTGGCGGTCTATACTTCAGCGGTCCGGCTGGACAACCCGGAACTGGTAGCAGCAGAGCGGCTGGAGATACCCATCGTGCGCAGGGCGGTCTTGCTGGCGGCACTCTTGCATCAGCAGCGGGGTATTTGTGTGGCCGGCATGCATGGGAAGACGACCACGGCCGCATTGCTTTCATTTGCTTTGCGTGAATTGCAGGCTCAGCCGAGCTATGCGGTAGGGGCACTGGTGCCGCAACTGGGGCGTCACGCGACATTTTCGCTGGCGGGCTTGGCGGTAGGCTCCGGTGGCGGAGCGCGAAACGCATTGGCAGTCGAGACACGTGAGCAGTCGCCTTACTTTGTGATCGAGGCGGATGAGAGTGATGGGACCTTGCGGGAGTTTCATCCGGAACACGCCATCATCCTGAATGTGGATGAGGAACATCTCGATTATTACGCGAACCTGGATGCGATCTGCGAAGAGTTCAACCGCTTCGCCGGGCAGACGCGGGGATTTGTAGCCTATTGCGCGGATGATCCGCGGCTGGTCTCGATGTTCGCCGAACGGCAGAACAGCGTCTCCTTCGGGTTCAATCCGCTGGCGACCTACCGTATCGAACCGCGTAAGGCGAACGGTAGCTTTGCCAACGCTTTTGAGCTGTGGCGCGGTGAAGAGCGGGTGGGTGCATTCAACCTATCGCTCGTAGGTGAGAAGAATGTGTCCAATGCCGCTGGCACGGTGGCGTTGTTGCATACATTGGGTTATGCCGCAGACGATATCGCGGATGCTTTGGCTCCGTTTAGTGGAGCGGCTCGCCGTCAGCAGGAGCTTTACCGTGATGAGAAAGTACGGGTGTTCGATGATTACGGACATCACCCGGAAGAGATCGAGACGACTTTGCGGGCGATGAAGGGGCTGGCGCGCGGGCGGTTGCTGGTGGCGTTCCAGCCGCATCGCTATACCCGCACGCAGCATTTGCTGGGTGAGTTCGCCACGGCTTTCAAATTGGCGGACAAACTTTGGATCAATGAGATCTATGCGGCCAGTGAACCGCCCATCCCGGGAGTGGATGGCCAGTTGCTGGCGAATGCAGTGCGGCAGGCCGGACAGGCAGCGGAGTTCGCACCGACACTTGGTGAGCTTAAAAAGCAGATAAAGGCTGTACTTCAGGCGGGTGATCTGGTTATCTTTCTCGGTGCGGGTGACATCACCAAGGCAGCCCATGAATTTGCACAGGAATTGAAGCAGGGCATGAGCGGTTTTGACCGGAGCGCATTGGATGAACTGGCAGGCAAGCTTTCGCCGGAGACGCTCTGCCGACGTGATGAACCGCTGGCCAAGCGGACGACGATGCGTGTCGGCGGCAAGGCAGACTTGTTCGTAGAGCCGCAGAGTGAAGCGGAGCTGGCCACAGTGATGCGTTTTTGTGTGTCCCGGAAGATCCCGTTTTTCATGCTCGGTCGCGGTTCCAATCTGCTGGTCCGTGATGGCGGTATCCGGGGTGTGGTGATTTCGCTCGCGCACGAGCATTTCAGTCGAATTGAGATCGATGGCCTGCGTCTGACTTGTGGTGCAGGAGCTCGGTTGAAGAATGTGGCGCAGGAAGCGAAGCGTCAGGGCATCGCCGGGATGGAATTCATGGAAGGCATTCCGGGCAACATCGGCGGCGGCTTGCGGATGAATGCCGGGGCGATGCAGTCTGAGATGTTCGCGGTGGTGGAATCGGTGCGGTTCATGGATCGCGCGGGTGAAGTGCATGAACGACCGGTTGGTGAGGTGCCAGTGGAATACCGTCATTGCGCGTTGTTCGATGAGAACATCGCCTTGGGTGTGGTCTTGCGTGGCCGGGCCGATGAACCGGCAGCGATCGATGAACGGATGCAGGCATACAGCCAGAAGCGTTGGGCTTCGCAACCGCCGAAACCGAGTGCGGGCTGTATCTTCAAGAATCCGGCGTTGATCCCTGCGGGCAAGCTGGTGGATGAGCTGGGATTGAAGGGAACGCGGATCGGCGGAGCAGTGGTATCCGCCGAACATGGGAATTTTATCGTGAATGATGGCACAGCGACGGCAAAAGACGTGCTGGCGTTGATCGAAATCATCAAACAGAAGGTGCGGCAGACGCGGGGTATCGAGATGCGCACCGAGGTGCAGATCGTGGGGGAAGATTTGGCATGAGCGAGAAATTGCACATCACCGTGATGCTGGGCGGACCATCCGCCGAGCGGGAAGTGTCGTTGCGCACGGGCGCAGCGGTGGCGCAATCCTTGCGTAGTTTGGGGCATCAGGTGGATGAGCTGGACCCGAAGATGCCCGGTTGGCAGCTCCCGGAAGGGACACAAGTGGTCTTTCTGGCTTTGCATGGCACTTACGGTGAAGACGGTACGGTGCAAGCGGCTTTGGAGCAGTTGGGTATGCCTTACACCGGCTGTGGTGTGGCGGCGAGCAAACTGGCTTTTAACAAAGTGCTGACCAAGCAACGTTGCCTGGAGACGGGGGTGCCGACGGCAGCGTTTGCGGTCTTTTCATCTCCGGATGAGCCGATGCCGGGACATCTGCAACCGCCACTGGTCATCAAGCCAGTGCGGCAGGGCTCCAGTGTGGGCTTACAATTTGTCGATACGAAGGAGCAATGGCCGACGGCTCTGCGGGAAGCGCTGGCGCATGACACGGAAGTGCTGGCCGAGGAACGCATCATGGGCCGGGAGACGACTGTGGGTATCTTGGGCGAGCAAGTGTTGCCCGTGGTGGAAGTGCGACCAAAGGAAGGCTCCTACGATTACACGAACAAATATACCGCAGGGCGCACGGAGTACCTTTGCCCCGCACCATTTGATGAAGTGACGACCCAGCGGATTCAAGCTGCAGCACTGGGGGCGTTCAAAGCGGTGGGCGGACGGGATTACGCACGGGTGGATGTGATGGTGCGTGAGAATGGCGACCCAGTGGTGCTGGAGGTGAACACCTTACCCGGCATGACCGAGACGAGCTTGTTGCCGAAAGCGGCAGCGGCAGCAGGAATCACTTATTCGGGATTGTGCCAGCGGATGATTAATCTGGCGCTGGTACGTAAGAACAACTGAGGAAAAATTGAGATGATGTTTTTTGGCAAGAAAACGAGAAACCGACGGATGAAGCGCGACAACGTGCTGGAGGTCAAGCTGCGCTCCGAGCAGGTGCGCAAGGAGCGCTTAAAGCTGGCGAGCGGCATCATCGCGGTGTGTTTGACTTTGATCATCGGCAGCCTGGCGATCTGGCGCGGTGGCGAGTGGTTCATGGACCGATTGGTGTATGAGAACGACGCGTTTGCCATCAAGACCATCGATGTGAAGACGGACGGCGTGCTGGCTCCGGCCAGTCTCTGGCGATGGTCGCGGGTGAAACAGGGAGAGAACCTGCTGGCCTTGGATCTGAAGCGGGTGAAGCGGGATCTGGAACTCGCCCCGATGGTGCAGCATGTGTCGGTGGAACGGGTGTTGCCTTCCACGTTGCGCATCCGGGTCACGGAACGCATCCCGGTGGCGCAGGTTTACACTTTGCGGAAACCGGTAGGTGCCCAAAAGTATGAGCCGTTCATCTATCAACTGGATGCGAATGGCTATGTGATGCTCCCGGTGGACAACCGTTTGCGGGCTGAGCCGGCACCAGTCGGCGAGTGGTTCCCGACGATCACGGGCATCCCGGCCAGTGAACTGCGCCCGGGCAAGCCGCTGGAGATTCCGCAAGTGCAGGAAGCTTTGAAACTGGTCGTTGCCTTCGAGAATTCGCCCATGTTCGGCATGGTGGACCTGAAGTATGTGGATGTCTCCGAGGCAGAAGTCTTGAAAGTGGCCACATCACAAGGGAATGAGGTCATCTTCCGCATGCAAGATTTTGAAGGACAGTTCCAACGCTGGCGGTTGGCGCATGATTATGCGCTGCGTGTGCGTCAACGGTTGGGAGTCCTGGATTTATCCGTGACCAACAACGTCCCGATCCTCTGGGCGCAGCAGAATGATGCCCCCATTCCGGCGCCCAAGCCCAAAACCATCCGAACCCGCAGAAACAATGTTTGATTCCGCCAACATCATAGTCGGCCTCGAGATCGGCACCTCTAAGGTGTGTGCCGCGGTCGGGGAGTTGAACGAGAATGGCGCGCTGAGCGTCATCGGCATCGGCCAGGCCCGCTCACGTGGCGTGCGCAAGGGCGAGATCACCGACTCGTCTTTGGCCGAGGAAGACATCCGCAATGCCATCGTAGAGGCCGAGCAGATGGCCGATGTAGAGATCCGCAGTGTGTATCTGGGGGTCTCGGGCAATCATTTGCGCGGGTTCAACAATCACGGAGTGCATCCGGTGGTGTCCGCGGATCGCGAGATCAATGAGGATGATGTGCAGGATGTGGTGCGAAATGCCAAGGCGGTCAATCTGCCGGCGGAGAACTACGTGGTGCATGCCATCCGCCAGCATTTCACGATCGATGGGCAGAAGGGTATCCAGAATCCAGTTGGCATGCTGGGCGCGCGGGTGGAGGTGGATGTGCATGTGGTGCATGGGAATTTGAACCGCATCCGCAATTCCATCCGTACGGTGAAGGGGCTGCAACTGGAGGTGGAGGAAGTGGTTTTCGGCGGTCTGGCTTCTTCGCTGGCCGTGTTGAACAACACCCAGAAGGAATTGGGCGCACTGGTCATCGACTTCGGCGCCGGGACAACGGAATACGTGGTCTATAACAACGGTGTGGTGAAGCACACGGGGGTGCTGGCCGTCGGTGGTGACCATATCTCGAATGATCTGGCGTATGGCTTGAAGCTGCCGTTGGGACGGGCGGAGCAACTGAAGATCGAACAGGGCGGGGCGATGATGGATGAGGCCTTGCGCGGTAAAAACATCGCCTTGGCGAACGAGGTGGGTTTGCCGTCACGCACGGTGAATTGTGATCATCTGCGCCGTATCATGTCGTTGCGCATCGAGGAGACTTTGCAACTGATCGACCAGGATTTGGCGCGGCATGGCCTGCATGAATATCTGCGGGCAGGCGTGATTCTCTGCGGTGGCGGAGCGCGTATCCCGGGCATCCAAGATCTGGCGGAACGGGTGTTCCAGATGCCGGTGATGCTGGGACAGGCTTGTTCCATCAACGGTTTGAGCGATGCCCTGAAACAGGCGGAATTCGCGACTACTATCGGTTTGGTGAAATTTGGTTCCTTGCAACAGAAGGGCAAAGCGGTGCGCGGTGGACTGCTTTCCGGCATCAAAGACACGATCGGTGCGTTGATCCCGGGGCGTCGCGGCTAACAATCCAGCATATAAAACAATGAGCACTTCAGATACTGGCGGTTTGGTGAACCAGGCTCTTTCAGTCCGCGTGTTCGGCGTGGGCGGTGCGGGCGGCAATGCGTTGACGCGACTGCTGTTGAATCCACCCGGCGATGCGCGCCTGACGGTGATGAACACCGACTCACAGGCGCTTAATGCCAGTCCGGTGCCGGACAAGCACTCATTGGGTGCTACGGATATGCGCGGCCTGGGTGCAGGTGGTGATCCGGCCATGGGACAAGCGGCCGCCGAGGCGGATGAGGCCCAGTTGCGCGAGATGTGTCAGGGGGCGGATTTGGTTTTCATCGTGGCTGGTCTGGGTGGTGGCACAGGCACGGGCGCGAGTCCGGTGATCGCGCGGATCGCGCGTGAGGCTGGAGCTTTGGTCTTGGGAGTGGTGACTTTGCCATTCGATTGCGAGGGCAGCCGTCGTCGCAAACAGGCGTTGTTGGGATTGGAGCATCTGAAGGCGGAAGCGGATGGCGTTGTTTGTCTGCCGAACCAGAAGGTGTTCAAGATGATCGATGAGAACACGAGCCTGGCCGATACTTTTGAATTCACGAACGAGCTCATCGCCGATGGTGTGAGGGGTATCTGGCGGTTGGTCACCCAGACGGGGTTGATCAATATCGATTTCTCCGATCTGCGTTCTGCTTTGAAGGGGCGTCATGCCGAAAGTTTCTTTGCTTCAGCTGAAGCGACGGGGCCGCAGCGGGCCAAGGAGATCGTAGAGAAGATCATGTCCAGCCCCTTGCTGGAAGGTGGCGAGATGCTGACGGGGGCGCAATCCGTGCTGGTGAGCATCATGGGCGGGGCCGATCTCTCGATGGCCGAAGTGAATCGTATCATGGAGCAGGTGAACCGTCGGGCAGAAGGGGCGCATCTGATCCTCGGCGCGGCGATCGATTCCCATTACAACCAACGGCTCAGTGTGACTTTGGTGGCCTCCCGCTTCCAAGTGGACGCCCCGGCATCACCCGATACGATCGAGACGCAGCGTACGGTGGCGGAAGATGCCCCGGAGATGGAGACGCATTTCCTGAAACGTCAGGAGAGTGTGCAACATACGCAACGATTTGTGGCTCCCCCTCCGGAGCTTTCGGCTGAGAAAACGCAGGAGCTGTTGCAAGCTCGTGGCTTGGTCGGTGGCGGTCGGCGGCGTAAGTCTGCGAATGCGTTTCAGCAACAGCTGCCGCTGGAAGTCGTTTCGAAGGGACGCTTCGAAAAGAGTGAGCCGACGATCCACAAGGGCGAAGATCTGGATGTTCCGACGTACATCCGTCGTGGAATTTTGCTGAACTGATATCTCCTTTATCAGTTGGGAATATCAGGGAGTAGCTGGCGGCGGCTGGCGTTCCAGCTTGAAGACCAAGTCATCATTCTCCGGATAGCTTTTCTCCAATCGAGTCAGGCCACCATCGTCTTGACAATCTTCTCCGAAGCAATAAACGCGGAAGCCGTGTTCGGTGACGCGATATTGCAGCGGATGGCCGGTGAAAGGATCGATGGGGGCGGTTGGCAAGTATTGCGGGATGATTTCGCCCAAGCCATCGGGGAGACGGTGGTTTTCCAGACGAAAGCGTTTCACGGCAAGGGCAGTCTGGGCATTGCGCAAGACAGCCAGTAATGCAGCCTGTTTCGGAAAGATCTGCAGCAGGAGCGACAATTCTGAGGTGGTCTTGATCATGTTCATCGAAGGTTTCAGGGAAGCTTTCAATTGCTTCTCCAGATTATGACTGGCTACCAAGGCTTCCTGCGGAGGGAGGTGGGCCATGGCGAGAATCTCTTCATACAGATCCAGGAAGTTCAATAGGTCGGCTTCTTTGTGCCCGCCTTGTTCATACATCTGCCAGGCGCGGCGTTGTACAAATGGCGGGAAGGAATCGAAAGGAGTGGCAATGGCATATCCGGATCGAGCAGCCACGCTGCTGGCCGGAGCTGGCCATGATCCCACAGTATAGGCGCGGGTGCCCTGCAATACCCGGGTAATATCCAAGCTGTTTTCCAAGGCGCGGATATCATCTTGCAGAGCTTGCAAATCGGCGGTGGCAAAGTCCGCGCGCTGGAGGAGTTCCTCGAGTCCGGATAAGGTGATCGCGGCACAGGCATACTGAACGTGAAGGGAGCTATGCACGGGTTCTCCCTCCATGGAGCGGATGACGAACAAAGATGTGCTTACGGAATTCAAGGCCTTAGCTTTTCGGTCTGCCGCAAAATGATCCAAGGATTCCAAACGCAGCAACTGCACCAGTTTCTTCATCTCACCCCAATGGTTGATCGAGGCCGCCGGGTCTTGGGTGAAATCCAGGGGATAACGGAACCTCGACCGACTAGTCGCCTCATGGATCAATTTCAAAGCAGGTTGATTGCTGCTGATGAGATCGCTCAAGACCGCTTTGGCCTGGGGAGTGATGGGGTTGGTGGCATAGAGGAGGCTGGTGGGAGAGATGCCGATATGGGTGTCGTAGTAAGGCCAGTTCACAATCTGGCGGCTGACTTGATTGAGCAAGATTGCGGCGTTTTCCTCTTCCGGGACGGACTCGTAGAATGTGTTCAACTCAACCAGGTTGATGGGCAGGCCTTGCGCATGGATGGCTGCGAGTTTGGCGTCAATC
>JAURFH010000048.1:0-19681 GCA_030834415.1 Verrucomicrobiota bacterium
CCACGGAGCATTCCTTGCTGGATGACAATGGTGATGGTCTGGGGACTCCAGCTGACTGGTTTCTTGGGGTGAGAGCTGCGAAGAAAGCACGTAATGATGCGGAACTGGATGGCTTTCGTGCGCACCAATTTCATCTGATCCGTAGTCCGGAAGAACAGAAGATGCCGCCAGATCTGAGAGCCAAGCGGGATGAGCTGGAGCTGGCCATCAACAAACTGCGTGAAAAGAAGAGCAGCATGCCGGGAGTGGCTTATGACAAAGCGCTGGAAAAAATCCTGCTGGAGCTGGCGCACGTATATGAAAAAGCGGGCTTGCTGAAAAAGGAGTAACCTGTCATTCCAAAATTCTTCGTTGGTTGGACTGGTCTGAGTTTGGGCTTCTGTTAGTTTTCCTCCGGTTTATGGATTTCTTTACCGCACAGGAAAAAGCGCGACGCAGTTCGAGTTGGCTGGTGCTTTATTTTATCGCCGCAGTCGTGGGGACGATCGCGCTCATCTATCTGATTCTTGCCATCGCGCTGGCCAAGGCCGGACAGATGGATGCCCGTTCAGAACAGTTGCGCAGTCTTTGGCAGCCGACCTTGTTTCTCTGGGTGGCAGGCGGCACGACGGCCGCAGTGTTACTTGGCAGCCTCTTCAAGATGTCCCAGCTCAGTTCTGGTGGTGGAGCGGTGGCGCGATCGTTGGGTGGACGATTGGTAGATCCCAATACCCGCGACCCGGATGAACGTAAGCTGGTCAATGTCGTGGAAGAGATGTCCATCGCGTCTGGCATTCCGGTGCCACAGATCTATGTGATGGATGAAGAGGAAGGCATCAATGCTTTTGCTGCGGGGAATTCGGTGAGTGATGCGGCAGTCGGAGTAACACGTGGCTGCATCCAGCTCCTGAATCGCGATGAGTTGCAAGGGGTGATCGCGCATGAGTTCAGCCATATCCTGAATGGAGATATGAAGCTGAATATACGGCTTATGGGCGTGCTGTTCGGCATCCTGTGCATCGCTATGATCGGGCGTATCCTGCTGCAATCCGGATATCGGCGGCGCTATTATCTGGGGGCACGGGAGAAGGGCGGCAATCCGCTGCCATTCATCGGGTTGGTGCTGTTTGCCGTGGGTTACATCGGTATCTTCTTTGGGCGGTTGATCAAAGCGGCTATCTCGCGTCAACGGGAGTTCTTGGCGGATGCATCAGCGGTGCAATTCACGCGGAATCCTTTGGGCATCTCCAATGCCTTGAAAAAGATCGGTGGCTTGGGCAGGCGCGGTTCTTTGGTGACTTCACCGGAAGCTGAGGAAGCAAGTCACATGTTCTTTGGCAATGCGCTGACACAAGGCTTCTCCAACCTTACGGCGACGCATCCGCCGCTCGAGCAGCGTATCAAGGCGATTGACCCGAGCTTTGATGGAAAGTTTCCGCGGGTCGATTTTCCCTCGGCATCACAGCGAGGGCGGCAAATGGCTGATGAGGGTTACAAGTCCTCACGCCCCAAGCCCCCGCCGATCCCATTTCCTGCGGTCTTGCCGGTGCAGGACGTGGTGAAGCAGGTAGGGACCGTCCAGCCACAGAATTTCGCCTGGGCCCTGATGTTGCTGGCGGAGATGCCGGAGCCTTTGCGGGCGGCGGCGCATGACAGCTTTGGTGCGCGGGCGCTTGTCTATGGCTTGCTCCTGAGCCCGGAGGCAAATTGCCGTGCAAAGCAAGTCTCTGCGCTGCAAGCCAAGGCGGATGCAGGAGTATTCGCGGAATTGAACAAACTGCGGGCTTCGTTTGATGCGGTGAAGGATGAAGCAAGGCTGCCGTTGATCGAGATGGCCATCCCGGCCTTGCGTCATCTCTCGCAAGGCCAATTCGAGACCTTCATCGGCAATGTTGAATTATTGATCGCGGCCGACCAGCAGATCGACCTGTTTGAGTACGCCTTGCAGCGGATGCTTAAGCGGCACCTTTGGCCGCACTACCGAAAGACCAAGAAGGCGGCCACTCAATACTACGCGCTCAAGCCGCTCTTGGGAGATTGCGAAGTGCTCTTGTCGGGCTTGGTGAATGTGGGGCATGAGACGGTGGAAGAACGGAAGAAAGCATTCCAAGCGGGGGTGGCCCGGTTGGGTGGTGAAGCCGTTGGGCTGGCCTTGCAGCCATTGGAAAGAGCGAACCTTACCCAGATTGATGCCGCTTTGGATCGCTTGGCCACTTCTTCGCCCATGATCAAGAAGCAGGCGCTGGACGCCTGTGCCCATGCTGTGGGGAGCGACGGGGTCATCGAGCCCCGGGAAGCCGAATTACTTCGGGCTGTCGCGGATGGGCTGGATTGCCCTTTGCCACCTTTACTGGCTGGAAAAGCGGCGGTTTGAGGTGGAAATGAGAGGGAAACGGGGCCTAAAAAATCTTCAAATAATCGCTTGCACGCTCGGGGGTGGTTTTGTAGCGTTTCGGTCCCGTTGGTTGCACTTGTAGCTCAATTGGATAGAGCATCTGACTACGGATCAGAAGGTTTCAGGTTCGACTCCTGACAGGTGCACCACTCCTTTTCTCCGTAATTTTCAGTGCCGAAATCACTCATCACCCGGAATTGTCTTTTAGCGTATTGTTTGCTCTGAGTGATGCATGGGTTCCTGGAAGGAGTTTTGCGTTGCCGGAAGTTTGCATCACAGGGATTCTCCATCCATGCCTTTGGAAGAGGTTGATGTAATCGACATGATCACGAAGCGTGCCTCGGATGGGCGCTATGGGTTGATCGTGACGGATGAAGGGGTGACTGCGGAGCCGGATAAAAGGTTGGCTCTGCTCCAGCGGAAACTTTTGACCTACCGTCAGGCAGTGGTGCAAGGAGAACTGGCCGAGACTTGTCCGGGGGCGACGTCGGGAGATTTCTTTGTACAGGTGATCTGCGAACTGCCTCCAACGCGTGAGATGCGGAACATCACCCATGTCCTCACCAAGACGCAACCGGCCATCGAGATACCCGTCGTGTTCACCGAATTTCCCGAAGGTTCTTGGAAAGGGGTTGAGACTGCTGAAGAGGATGAATTGGGTATGAGCGATGAGATGCAGGAAGCTGTGGGATTTGCCTTTGAAGCGGCGGCCAAATTGTTAGCGGACGATCAAGTGCCATTGTTCGTTTTTTGGCATGATGGTGATGAGCAGAAGCTGGCGGCAATCACTGAAGCCAAAGATCAACTGGAAGTCATCGAACGGGTCACGGCTTGGGCGCGTAAATTTGGAAACGAAGCACATCTCTGCATCCAGATGAGCGCGACCAAGCTGGGTGATGGACCGCTACCGCCAGATCGATTGGTAGCGACTTGCTGTGAGCGTGGTGAGGTGGAAGGCTTTATCCTCACTCAAGAGATCGGTATAGATGCGCGGACTGGGAACCTAGAATTGCGAGGTGCGGTGAAGTTTGTGGAGTCGTGCCCTAATTTTTTCCCGGTGGATTGAGCTTCTACGGATAAGGATTCTGTTTTTCAATCAGGTGGTCTATCTCTATCTGAGGCTATGACAAAAGTTGCAACGGTTTGCTGCCATGGCAATTGGTGGCTGGCTGAGGTGCTTTTTCCTGTAACGGTAATGGTCTTGGGCTTGTATCAATATTGGATGCGAGTCTTCAGATTTCAAAAGAGGTAGTTTTATTAGGGTTTTTCCAATTATTTCCATTCCTTGTCGAGTTTTATAAATTAGTAAGTGTAATCAAAATGAGTTGAAAAATTACACTAGCTTTTCATGGGTGTCGTTTGGTTGGTGCCTCAAGCCTTTAAAAGTTCATATATTAGTAATTCCAAACGGCAAAGAAGGTGGGATTTTTAGTCTGGAGCCGTTTAGCACTATCAAGTTGCAAAATGCCCCGTTTTTGGGGGTAAATGTCATGTAATTAGACGATTTACGTCCATTCGATGAAGAAAAGCTTATTTTTCTGCGTTTGTTTTTTGCCGATGATTGCTTTTGCTGAGTTGATTGGCGTGGGCCTTAATCAACATGGGCAGAGAAGCGTGCCTACTGGAACATCCGATGTGGTGGCAGTGGCAGCGGGGCGGGATTTTTCATTGGGGATCAAGGCGACGGGCGAGTTGGTGGGTTGGGGGAACAACTCTGATGGCCGGGCGGTTCCGCCGGTTGGTTTGAGCGGGGTGATTTCACTTTCTTCGGGCACTTACCACACTTTGGCGCTGAAGAGCGACGGTACAGTGGTGGCGTGGGGCTTTGGTGGAAATGGGATTTTGGAGGTGCCGACGGGTTTATCCGATGTCTTGGCCGTGGCGGCCGGTGGGTATCACAGCTTGGCGGTGAAGCGGGATGGCACGGTGGTGGGCTGGGGCTTTACGGGCAATGGCCGGACGGTGGCGCCAGCGACCTTGACGGATGTCATCGCGATCGATGCCGGCCGGGATCACAGCGTGGCCTTGAAGAGCGACGGAACGGTGGTGGCGTGGGGTTTGAACGATTTCGGCCAGACGGATGTACCGGTGGGTTTGAGCGGCGTGATCGCGATCAGTGCGGGAGAGAACCACACGTTGGCTTTGAAGGACAATGGCACGGTGGTGGCGTGGGGCTTGAACCAGAGCGGTCAATGCACGGTGCCGGGGACGTTGAGCGGGGTGGTGGCGATCGCGGCGGGTGGACAGCATAGCTTGGCGTTGAAGAGTGACGGCACGGTGGTGGGCTGGGGCAGCAATGCCAATGGGCAACGGACTTTCTCCGGGAACACGTATCGGAGCATCGCGGCAGGCGGATATCACAGTCTGGCGATCAAGGGGACGGGGCCGTTGATCACGAGCCAGCCGTTGAGCCGGACGGTGATCACGGGGGCGGCGGTGAGTTTTCAGGTGACGGCAGCCGGGACGGGATTGAGCTATCAATGGCAGTTCAACGGGGTGGATTTGGAGGGACAGACGGGAGCGAGTTTGGCTGTGGCCTCGGCGGCACGCGAGAATGCGGGGGTATATACGGTGCGGGTGACGAACGGGAGCGGGAGTGTGTTGAGTGCGAACGCGGTGTTGATCGTGCGTGGTTTGCAACAGTTGGCGGCACCGCAGTTGTTGGTGGGTGGTGGAATGCGTCTGGTGTTCGGCGATATCCATGGCGACCCCATCAGTGCCCCCAATGTCTCAAGGTATAAAGTGGAGGTTTCTTCTGACCTGCAAACGTGGACGGTCTTAAATCTGCCACTCGTTTTGGTGGATGGACTGCTGCAACTAGATGATCCAGATGCAGCCAATCATGTCCGGCGTTTTTACCGGGTGACGGAGAAATAGGTGGTTGAGTTTTTAAGTTGTAAAATGAACCAAAGCCAACATTCCAAAAACAGCAGGGTGCAGTTGAAAATGGGCACGGCATTACAGTCGATACTCATGGTTCTGGCACTGCTGCTGCTTGACACGGTGAAGGTGGAGGCGGCGGCTCCGGTGTTAAACGGGGCCGCAGGCTGGACGGCGGTCATGTTTGGCACGGGCAAAGATCCGCAAGGTGACAGTCAGGCGGGAGCTTCAGATACGGATATCATTGCCGATGCAGCACATGGCTCTCTCTATGTGGGTTTCTCAGATAATGGCACAACAACTATCGCAGATGACTATCTTTACTTCCGTTTGCGGATCGATAATCCGACCAGCCCTACGGTCTTTGGAGGCGTTGGTGTGGTTGGTATGGATGCTAATCTGGACGGGCGTATCGATCTGTTCATGATGGTTGACGGTAGAAGTAACGGCCAAGTTGTAAGGCTTATGGACCCAGGCAACGGAGAAAATAGCTCGCCAAGTAGTACTTCAACGAGTCCCTTGCCGACAGGCTGGTTGGCTAATAACGGCATTTACCCTTTCACGTCTCAAAATTACAATGCCGTCGCTGTTAGCAGCGGTACCGATCCGCATTGGAATGGCGACAATGACTTAGGTGACGACGGTAACACAGATATATTCGTCTCTTGGCGGGTTCCGCTGGCTGATTTGAGGACGGTTCTTGGGATACCTTCCCCGGTCGATAAGAACGGTGACTATGGTCCTCGTGGATCATCCGGTATTTCCGGTTTTGATCAGAACACCTTGGTGCAATACATATCATTCACCCAGACACAGACCGGCCCGATTAACGGTGACTTGAATGGTGTCGGTGCGAGTTACGACAAAAATGCGACGTTCGCTTCTTTGGGAGTATACACGGAGCCGATGTCCGCGAGCAATCCAGTGAGCGCATCGGATTCTGCCCGGATCACTACGCCAGTAGATGCCAATGGATTGATCAACGCGATTGAGGGGGCGGCACTCACTGTCAGCGGGACGGCGACAACCAATGGCTGGGTCATGTTGATAATATCCGACTCAGGGACAGGCAGCATCACCAACTGGGTGCAGGCAGTCGGGACGAGTGCATGGAGTATTCCCAATATTGATCTCTCAACTCTGGCGGAAGGAACGCTCACGTTTACGGCCAGCTTGGTCACCGGAAATGGCAGTACAACGGTGGTGGCCAACTCATCGGGAGACACAACGACAGCAATCTACGACACAACACCACCAGCCATCGCCGTGAATACGCTGGCGACTTCTGGCAAACCGGTCATCAGCGGTACCAGCACGGATGTGCCCGCTGGTTCCGTGATCACTGTTTCCATCGACCCGAACGGGGATGGGATTCTGACCGATCTGATCACTTACTCTGCCATCGTCGATAGCAGCGGCAATTGGAGTGTAGATTCCTCAGTGGTGGCTCCCACCACTGGCACCATGCCATCGAGCGGATTGACGGCGTATGCTTCGGTCACGGCGACGGGCGCGGATGCGGCCGGAAACACCTTTACGGCAGAGGCGGTGACCCAACCTAAGGTAGCGGCGATCACCACGAATGACACGACCCCAACCATCACTGGCACATGGGGCGGAAGCAATGGCGGTGAGGACACGCTTTCGGTCGTGGTCAACGGTGTCACTTACACTCAAGGAGATGGTAATCTGGTGGTAAGCGGCACGACCTGGACTTTGACGATCCCGCCGGGGGATGCCTTGGGGGTGGGGAGTTACAACATCACCACGACAGTCACGCGTGACAGTGTGCCCTACAGCAATGTCACCAATTCCGCGCTCACAGTGGTTAACGGTCCGGCTGTCTCCATCACTTCAGCCAGTTCCCAGCCGACGGCCAAGCCAACCATCACCGGCACCTCGACGATTGTCAGCGGGTTTGTCTCCTTGCGCATCGATCCCAATAATGACGGGAATTTTACAGATGCGGTTTATTACTCGGTCGCTACGGATGGTAGTGGAAACTGGTCGCTCAGCACGGCGTCTGCGGTACCGGTTTCGGGTGCTTACCCGCTGGCAGGTGTCATTGGCACGCAAGGGGTTTTAGTCACCGCGACGGATGGAGGAGGTGTCAGTGCGACGGCCAGCCAAGTGCTGACGACCAGCATACCAACGATCACAATAACTTCGATCTTTTCTACAGCGTCGGCGGACACCACTGGCACCATCACGAACAGTGATTTCGTGATCAATCGCCGGGAAGATGATGCCATCACAGTTTCCGGTACCAGCACGAGTTCGGATGGACTGACGGTGACTGTGGTCGTCACTGATGGAGATGCCGGGACAGTTGATCCTTCTGGCACGGCCACGGTGGCATCCGGAGGGGCATGGTCGGTTACCGGCTTGAATCTCAGTGCGCTGCGCAATGGGTATATAACGTTCACGGCCAGTGTGACTGGCGCGACGACCAGCAATAATTCTTACACGCATGATGCGGCGGTGCCGGTGATCCGATTTACCACGCCTTCCACTGTTGACAAGAACAGTGGTAGCATCGGCGAAACAGTGACGGGAGCGAGCGATCTGGCCCCGGGCAGCATCATTACGGTCCAGTATGGTGGTAATGGCTCGACGAATGCTACGGTTTTAGCAGGGGGAGATTGGTCTGTGACCCCTAGTTTTCAGCTGACAGGCAGCTCCATAACCATCACAGCCACTCCAGCAGCCACTGCAACGGACATTGCCGGCAATAAGCCTGCGGCTGCCATATCCGGGACATTCAGTGTCTCCGCGAGTTTTGTGCCGGCCACCGGTGCTTTGGCGATCGATACGATAGCGGGAGACAATTTTATCGTAGATGCAGAGGCTTCGGCGGTCACGATATCGGGTACTTCGAGTTTGGCGGCCGGCACTACAGTCAATGTAGTAGTGACCAATGCGTCGGGTACGGTTTCATCTACTTCGACAACTGTATTAATAGGTGGAACATGGAGTGTTGGGCCGTTTAATTATTCAAGTTTGACGCCGAACGGTCCCTTGATTGTGGAGGCAACAGCAACGAGTACGGTTGTTTACACTGACGTAGTTGTGGCCACGCTGCAGCTTGGCAGTGTGGGTGGCGGTGCGGCTCCAAGTATCGCCATCACAACTGTAGGTGACGGTAACCTCTCGGCGAGTGAAGTGAATCCGGTTACCATATCAGGGACAACCCTCAATGCCCCCAATGGAACGACGGTGAACATCACGGTGTCTGACACGGATGGCGGCACGGCGGACATTCTAGGAACTGCTACGGTGGATGGCAGCGGCAATTGGACGACGACAATGAATCTGTCCACGTTGGTTGATGGCACTCTCACGGTTTCCGCGTCAGTTACGGTGAGCAGTCAGACGGCGAATGACACTGTCACTGTCCAGAAAGATACCACTGCCCCCACGTTGACAATCGGGTCTGGCCCTTCTGCGGGAGACTCGACGCCCGTGATCAGCGGGACATCGGCGGGTTTGCCAGTGGGAACCACAATCACCATCGAAATAGATGCGGATAATAATGGTTCCGTGGATGTCACTTATACTGCCACGGTGCAGTCAGGTGGCACTTGGAGCATTGATACGGGTGTGGCCGTGCCAGTTTCAGGCACTTTTCCCGCCAGCGGCTTGCCGGCTTCTAGCGAGGTGGTAGTGAGTGCGACGGATAGTGCAGGAAACGCGATTTCCATGACCGCCACTTCGGTCACGGGTATCTCGGATGACAATGGCGTGAGCAACGATGATTTCATCACCAACGATCAGACCTTGGTATTCAGCGGCAAGGCTGAGCCGGGTAGTTCGGTGGCCATCAGCATCGACAGCACGCCGGTGGGCAGCCCGGTCATCGCGGATGTCAATGGTGATTGGTCTTTCGATTACACTGGCACGAGTCTTGGAGCGGGTGTGCACACAATAGAAGCGGTGGCGACCAAGTCGGCCGGAGTGACGGCTACTGCCTCGCAGAGTTTTACCATAGATACGGCTGTTCCAGTGGCGACGATAGGCAGTATTTCGGGCGATACTGGCGGGAGTTCTTCAGATTATATCACCACGGACAATACCTTGGTCTACAGCGGCACCGCCGATGCGAACAGCTCAGTAATGGTGACGCTGACCAATTCATTTGGAGCCACAATCTTCTCCTCGACGATAACTTCCGACGGTAGTGGCAATTGGACCTTGGACAAATCAGGTTCAACTTTGCCTGATGGGACATATACTCTGGTAGTCGTGGTGACGGATGGCGCTGGCAATACCACGACCACGACGCAAGTCATCGTTATCGATACTTCGGCGGAGATCTCGCTTACATTTAATGCCACGACCAGTGACAGCACGCCTTTGATCACAGGCACTACGGATATCGAAGTGGGTAGAACCATCACGGTGGATGTGGATACGGATAATAACGGCAGTTATGATATCTCGTTCAACACTACTGTGCAGGCAGGCGGTGTTTGGTCAGTAGAAGTGACCCCGGCCCTGGCCGATGGTGTCATCAAGGTGCAAGCCAGTGGAACGGATGCCGCCGGTAATGCCGCGAGCGCGGAGAAATTGCTGACGATTGATTCTGCTGCTCCAGTTGTAATGATCACGACTCCCATCGGCGATGGCAATCTGGATGCGACCGAAGATAATGCAGTGAATATCGGCGGCTTCACCACGAATGTGGTCGCTGGCAGCACGATAACGGTTAGCATCACGGATGGCAGCACGACGATATTGGATACAGCTACGGTGGCGGGTGATGGGTCGTGGGCGCTCAGTCCCATCAACCTCAGCAGCCTGGCAAATGGGGCTATCACAATCACCGCAAATTATGTGAACGGTGCGGGTGATTCCTTCAGCGATGTGGCGACAGTACTGCATGACAAATCTGGGGCAGCATCCATTGATAGCATCTCTACAGATACGGGCCTGATTTCCGACTTCATCACTTATGACAACACGCTGACTTTCAACGGCTCCGCCACTGCCAGCAGTCCGGTCAGTGTGACGCTGACGAATAGCAGCAATGCGCAGGTATTCTCAACCTCGGTCAATTCGACTGCAGGTGGCAGTTGGACCTATACGTACGGCTCAACTTTACCGGATGGTATCTATACCCTTACGGTGAATGATGGTGGCGGGGACGTGACTCAAACCATCACGATAGACACGGTGGATCCCACGGGGCCGGCAGCAGTTGATTCCCAGACCACAGCTGATACGACTCCTACTATCACCGGCACTGCTACTGTTGCCCTTGGTGAAACTCTTTCAATCACAATCAATGGCGTCACTTACACGGTAGGAGATGGAAATCTGACGATTGATGGCAGTGGTAACTGGAGCCTCACCATCCCATCTGGCAATGAGCTGGATATGGCAGTGAGTGGTGGTGGTTTCGATGGCAAGTATACGGTGACGGCCACAATTACGGATACGGCGGGCAACACTCTGTCGAGTAGCAGCATCATCACTATTTCAGCACTCACGCCAACAATCACAGCGGCAACAGGGGGAAGCGCAATCCCGGCGGACAACTTTGGGACGGGGACGTATGTGACATTGACGGGGCCCATCTATGAGGAGGGGGTGTCTGGGGACATCGGTTTGGGGACGATCATCTTGACGGCGCCGGCTGGGTTTGAGTTTGCGACGGGTGGGCCGGCACCGACGGTGCTGGTGACGGGGAGTGCGACGGCGGCGGATAACATCAATAATGCGACGACGGGGTCGTCCTTGGCGCTGACGGCGGCGACGACGAGCCAGCTGACGTTCACGGTGACGGCGGAGAGCGCGGTGCCGAACACGTTGACGTGGCAGGATGTGCGGGTGCGACCGACGGCGGGGACGCCGTTGGCGACGGGAGATATCACGCTGGATGCGACTTCGACGGGCACGTTGACGGATGTGACGGCGGGAACGACGAGCCTGGGGGCCTTGGGTATGGTTGCTGGTGCATTGAGCGGCTACACAATCACGGCGGCGACGGGCACTCCGGCGGCGGGAGCGACTGATGTGCTGACGATCACGCAAGTGGATCAATACGGGAACACGGTGACGGGTTTCACTGGGGATGTGGTTTTGACCTTCAGCGGGTTGGCGACCTCCAGCTCAGGGAATATCCCGACGGTGACGGACAAGAACGGAACGCCGGTGAATGTGGGGAGCCCGACGACGATCAGCTTTGTGAACGGGGTCAGCACGGCGGGCGGGTTGCTGACGGGCTACAAGGCCGAGACAGCGACCTTGCACGCGACGGATGGGACTTATTCGACAGCGACCGCAGGTGGTAGTGGCGCGACGCTGACGGTGAGTGCCTTGGCGGCGAGCAAGCTGGTATTCACGACGCAGCCCGACAAGGTGGAAGTCAATACGGTATTCCCTCAGCAGCCGGTAGTGCAAGCGCAAGACTTGTACGGCAACCTATCGACGGTGGGTCTAGGCGCCAGCCTGAATGTGACGCTGACGTTGAGTTCAGGCAGTGGAGTGTTGGGCGGCACGGTGACGTTGGACATCGGGACCGGAGCCGGGAACGGAACGGTGACGTATACGAACCTACAACTGGACACAGCGGGACCAGCACGGCAGTTGACAGCCTCGGCAACAGGACTGACCGATGGTTTGAGCAGCCTGTTCGACGTGTGGACGGTGTATATGACGTCGGGGGATGTGATCGTGGCAGACCGCGGTCCATACTTCAGCACGGGAACGATCCTGATCTCGCGGCTGGCGGACCCGACGACGGCGGTGCTGATCACGTCGATCAAAGATCCGTATGAAGTGGCACGTGAAGCGGATGGGAACTTCCTGGTGGTGGATTATGAAACCAGCCGAGGTGGCGGGTTGTTCCGGATCAATAAGCTGACGTTTGCGGTATCGACGGTGTCCAGCGGCGGTAACTTTAAGGTGCCGTTCGGGGTTAAGGTGGAAGCGTCGGGTCAGATCTTGGTGGCGGATTTGGATGCGTTCTCGGAAGCCGGAGCGGTGTTCCGGGTGGACCCGGTGACGGGTGTGCAGACGACACTAACTCAGGGCGACCAGTTCTACTTCCTGCAAGGGTTGGCGATCGCGCCGACGGGGACGCCCAATGCCGGCGACATCTACGTGACGAGCGTGGGTGACGGGGCATCGATCACGTCGAAGCTGATCAAGATCGATCCGGGTACGGGAGCTCAGACCGTGATCACGTCGGCGGGCGATTTGGATTACCCGGTGGGCATGGCGGTTGAGGTCAGCGGAGACATCCTGGTGGTGGACGCGTTGGCGAAGAAGATCATCCGGGTGACGCCAGCGGGTGTGCAGACGGTACTGTCGGATGCGGCCAACGGGGCACAAGGCACGCCGTTCCTGTTGCCGACGCATGTGGCGTTGGATGCGGCGGGAGACTTGTATGTATCGGACGGCAAGGTGAACGCGGGGGTGAACGAGCGGTTGTTGTTCAAGGTGGACAAGACGACAGGCAACCGGGTGTTGATCACGCAGGACGGGTTCTTTGAACAGCCGCGCGGGTTGTTGCTGGTGCCGTAAGGACAAAAACCAATTTAGTAGTAAACGTATGAAAGCAGAGCAGAAAGTGAATCAGGACAAGGTGCTGAAGGTGACGAACCTGAGCAGCCGGCGGGAGTTCCTGAAGCGGGCGGCCAAGAAGTGCACGGTGCCGGCGATCGTGGTGTATTCAGTGCACAAGATGACGCCACCCGCCTTCGGTCGCACCCCCATCTAACGGCCCCAGCCGCTCCATGTCTGCTTGCGGCCAAGCTTCTTCATGTAGCTTTTGGCGGCAAGCAGCTACTGCTTCATGCTATAAGATTGCTTTTGCCTTGGCGCAAATGACCGGGGCAGACGGCAGGAAAAGTGTTTTCATCAAGAGTTATGGCCCTTCTAGCTTAACGGGCTTGGAAGTGCGATGAACTTTGCCAGTCGCGAAGGAGATCATCTAATAAGCAAAGCTTCCCGGTTCTTGTTGACCCGCAAGTTTCCGATAGTTCCCCAAATACAGGAAAAGCCTGCCGGATTGGATGGGTAAAGAGAACCTCATCTCAAGGTTGAATCTGGCGTGGTTCTGGCTCACTCTCAGGCGCGAATGAAACGTATCGGGGTATATCTTCTGGCGGCCGCACTGGTGACGGGGCTCTTTGGATGCCGTCCAAACGCGACGTCCGCTCCACCAGCCGGGGCAAAAGCTCCGGCCAAACCAATAGGAACACCCCAACCCAAACTGCCCACCGTGAAACTCAACGTGGGGGGGAAGGATATGGTCTCGGAAATCGCGGATAATGATCGCTCGCGGCAGATGGGGATGATGTTCCGGGAGAGCATGGGGAAGGATGAGGGAATGATTTTTGTGTTTCCATTTCCCCACCAGACCTCTTTTTGGATGCGCAACACGACGGTGCCGCTGGATGCGGCTTATATCGACCCACGAGGAGTGATTTTAGAGATTCACAAACTGATGCCGTTGGATGAGAGTTCCGTGCAGGCGACGAGTGACCAGATCCAGTATGTGCTGGAGACGCCGCAGGGGTGGTTTGAGCGAAACGGGGTTAAAGCCGGAGCCGTAGTGGCCACAGAACATGGACCGCTGGCCAAGGTTTTGAAGACAACCCGGTGATGATTGAAGAAAGCGAGTACGCATGAAAGTAGCGCTGGCGCAAATCAATACAACGGTAGGGTGGATCGCCGATAACGAGGAGAAGATCCTGGCCGCGTATCAACGTGGAGTGGAGGCGGGCGTGGATGTCGTGCTGCTCCCCGAGTTGGCTATCACGGGCTATCCACCGCGAGACCTGCTGCTGAAGCATGGTTTCATTGATCGTAACCTGGCAGCGTTGGAACGGCTCGCGGCGGCGACGGGCAAGGTGGGGTTGATTGTGGGATTTGTCGGGCGGAATGAAGTGCGGCCTGGTCGTGAAGCAACGAATTCGGTGGCGTTGTGCCAGGATGGCAAAGTCATCGCGACCCGGGTTAAGACCTTGCTCCCGACTTATGACGTTTTCGACGAGGATCGTTATTTCGAACCGGCCAAAGAGAATCACGTGGTGGAGTTCAATGGCCGCAAGGTCGCCCTCACCGTGTGTGAGGATATCTGGAATGACGAGGATTTCTGGCAGGATCGGCGCTATCAGCGCAATCCCGTGAATGATCTGGTGGCGGAGGGGGCGGAGGTCATCTTCAACGTTTCGGCCTCGCCGTGGCATATCGGCAAGAACCGTATGCGGCATGAGATGCTGAAGAGCATGACAGCGAAGGCGAAGCGGCCTTTGATCTATTGCAACTCGGTCGGCGGGAATGATGAGTTGGTGTTCGATGGTGGTAGCCTGGTGCTCAATGCCGCCGGTGAACATCTCGCACAAGGTGCGTTGTTTGCGGAGGATTTTCTGGTAGTGGACTTGGAGAAGACGCCGCCTATCGAGCCGGTCGATTATGTGGATGAAGAGAAAATCTACAAAGCGCTGTCACTGGGCTTGCGGGATTACATGCACAAGTGTGGCTTCAAGTCCGCGGTGCTGGGCTTGAGCGGTGGTATCGATTCTGCACTGGTGGCGTGCATCGCAGTGGAAGCGCTGGGCAAGGAGAACGTACGTGGGCTGTCGTTGCCATCACAGTATTCCTCGCAGGGTTCGCTGGATGATGCGCGTAAGCTGGCGGAGAATCTCGGCATCCAATACGACATCGTCACGATCAAGGAACCTTTTGACGCTGTGCAGGGCCGCTTGAAGGAAGTGTTCGCCGGTAAAGCGGAAGACACGACGGAAGAAAATATCCAGGCGCGTTTGCGTGGGGTGATCTTGATGGCTATGTCGAACAAGTTCGGTTCGCTGCTGCTGACCACGGGCAACAAGAGCGAACTGGCGGTGGGCTATTGCACATTGTATGGCGATATGTGCGGTGGTTTGGCGGTGATCAGTGATGTGCCGAAAACCATGGTTTATCGGATATCGCAATGGATCAATCGCGAGAAAGAAATCATTCCATCGGATACGATCACAAAGCCGCCCTCGGCGGAATTGCGCCCGGACCAAAAAGATCAGGATTCGCTGCCGCCGTATGATGTGCTCGATGCGATTCTGGAAGCTTACATCGTCGAGCATAAGTCGCAGGCGGAAATCATCGCAAGCGGTTATCCGGAGGATGTCGTGAGGTTTGTCGTGCGGTTGATCGACCTGAACGAATACAAGCGTCGGCAGGCGGCCCCGGGATTGAAAGTGACCACAAAGGCGTTTGGGGTGGGACGCCGGGTGCCCATCGCGCAGAGGTATCGGGAATGGTGAGGAGATCCTATACCAAGCTGACGTGCTGGCTGGTCGGTGGTCTGTGCTTGCTGGCATGTCTGGTCGTGCAGGCGGCGGATGAAGCAGCGGCGACCAAGAGCGTATTGGCGACGAAAGGTTTGATCAGCTTCTGGAGCTTTCAGGAGGAGAGCGGTTCTTCGCGCAAGGCTGTGGGTGCCTATCCGGTCGAGTTGTTGGAAGGCAAGCCGGGTGTCGGGCGGGCAGAGGATGGATTGTTCGGGCCTTATTCCCTCAAGCTGAAATCCGGGGAGTGGCTGCGCATTCCGCGGGACAAACTGGGGCCGCTTAATATTCATGGACCCAAGGCGCAGGTGACGGTCATCGCTTGGGTGAAGCGGGAGGGGAAGAATTTCTGGCAATCCATCGCGGGGGTATGGGATGAGACGCATTCTGCGCGGCAATATATGCTCTTCCTCAATGCCCGCACGCGCACCGATGCTTCCATCATGCAGCGGGTGCCTACGCAGGATCGCATCCATGGGCATATCTCGGCCTTGGGTGGACCTTCGCCGGAAGAGAAATTCTGGGTGAGCTATGCGAGTAGCGGTTCCACGGTGTCGATGGAAGGGTGGCATATGATCGCGCTGACATATGATGCCGAGTTCATCCGTATGTATCTGGATGGGAAGCTGGATGCGGCGGAGAATTTTAATCCATTTCCCTATAAAGACGGCATCTTTGACGGCGGGGCGAAAGGGGCGGAATTCACGGTGGGGGCGAATCACGTGGCGGGCATCCCTAACAACAACCGTTTCAGCGGTCTGATGGCTGGACTCGCGGTGTTTGACCGGGTTTTGAGTGATGAAGAGATGGCTCAGTTGACCGAGAGGACTTTGCCGCCGCGAACAGTGAAGCCACAGTAAGGGGAGAGAAATCGAGCCTGATACGTTCAAGAACGGGCTTTGCGCCGTTACCTGCCTTCCGTTAGTTTATTCCCAACATGATTTCACGAGCGAAGTCGGAAGCGTTGTTTGATGAGTCTTTGCGATACATCCCGGGCGGGGTGAATTCGCCGGTGCGGGCTTTTCGTGCCGTGGGGGGCAAGCCGTTCTTTGTGGATCGGGCGAAGGGCGCTCGCGTCTGGGATGTCGATGGGAATGAATACATCGACTACGTGGGGACTTGGGGGCCGGCCATCCATGGGCATGCGTTTCCGCCGATCATCGAGGCGGTGCAGAAGACAGCGGAGCGGGGGACAAGCTTCGGTATCCCGAATCCGCTCGAGCTGGTGATGGCCAAGCGGGTGACGGAGGCGGTGCCGAGTGTGCAGAAGGTGCGCATGTGCAGTTCCGGCACAGAAGCCTGCATGAGTGCCATCCGGCTGGCGCGCGGTTTCACCAAGCGGGACAAGATCATCAAATTTGACGGCTGCTATCATGGGCATGGGGATTCGCTTTTGGTGAAGGCGGGTTCCGGGGCGTTGACGTTCGGCAATCCGGACAGTGCGGGGGTGCCGGCGGATTTCGCGAAGCACACGATCGTGCTGCCTTTCAATGATGATGATGCGATCAAAGCTGCGTTTGCGGCGAATGCCAGTGAGATCGCGTGTGTCATCGTAGAAGGTGTGCCGGCGAATGCGGGGCTTTATCTGCCGAAGCCGGGCTATTACGAGCTGCTCACGAAGCTGTGCAAAGCCAACGGCAGTGTGTTCATCTTCGATGAAGTGATGACGGGTTTCCGTTTGTCATTGGGCGGGGCGCAGAAGATTTTTGGACTGGCGCCGGACCTGTCTTGCTTCGGCAAAATCATCGGCGGTGGTCTGCCGGTGGGGGCATTTGGCGGGCGGGCGGATATCATGGACTATCTGGCGCCACTGGGGCCGGTTTATCAGGCGGGCACGTTGAGCGGCAATCCGCTGGCGATGGCGGCGGGCATCGCGGCGATGGATGCGCTGGCAGATGGTAAGGCTTATGAGAAACTGGAATCGCTGGGGCAGCAGCTTGAGGCGGGCATGAAGGACGCGGCGAAAGCTGCCGGTGTGCCGGTGGAGTTCAAGCGCATCGGATCGATGTTCTGCGGTTACTTCACGGACATGCCGGTGCATAACCTGGCTGACGCGATGACTAGTGACCGGACGCGGTTCAATAAATTCTTTCACGGTATGCTGGATGCCGGGGTGTATCTGGCACCGTCGCAATTCGAGGCGGGGTTCATCTCTACTGCTCATACGCCAGAGGATATCGCGAAGACGGTGGAGACGGCGGCGAAGGTGTTAAAGACAGTGTAATTTATCATGCGAATATTGGCTTTAGATCACGGGACAGTGCGTATCGGCGTCGCTTTGAGCGATGAGCTGAAGATGATGGCGCATCCGTTGGAGTTCATCCCAGCGGACCCGTTTGCAGATTTTCTCGTGCGGTTGAAAGAGATCATCCGCGAGAAGGAAGTGGAGCTCATCCTGGTGGGGATGCCGCGCAATATGGATGGCAGCTATGGTCCGGCGGCGTTGAAGGTGCAGGTGTTTATCGCGGCGTTGAAGGATGCGATCACCATCCCCATCAAGGCGTGGGATGAGCGGCTGACTTCAGTGCAGGCGAATAAGATTCTGCGTGAAAACAAGGTGCGCGGGGATAAACGCAAAGAGCAGGTGGATAAGATGGCGGCGGCGATCTTATTGCAAAGCTACTTGGACTCGCTCGCCATGGGAGGCGGTCTGTAATCAGGCTATGACGGCCAGTCTGCCAGCGAAGAAAGCGAAATCAGCGGAGACGACAGATCCGAGAAAGGTCGTCAAACTGAAGCTGGTGATCGCTTACGATGGCACGAATTACGCGGGGTGGCAGATCCAGAAGACCGGTATCGGTGTGCAGCAAAGGGTGGAGGAGGCGCTGGATAAGATTTTCCCTACGCCCAAGCGTTTGCACAGCTCCAGCCGGACGGACACAGGCGTGCATGCCGTCGGGATGGTGGCGCATGTGGAGATACCCAAGACGGAGTTGAAGATGACGGCCAGCAAGCTATTGTTGGCCTTGAATGCCAATATGCCCGCTGATGTGCGCATCATGGCGGCGCGGAAAGTACCGGCGGATTTTCATGCGCGGTTCAATGCGTGCGGGAAACAGTATCGCTACTTCGTCTGGAATGATCCGGCATTGAACCCGCTGGTACGGACACAAGTATGGCATGTGCCCAAGGAACTAGATCTGGCGGCGATGCGATCAGCGGCGAAGCTGTTCATCGGTAAGCATGATTTCAAATCGTTTGCGGCAAACCGGGATTATGAGATGGAGAATACGGTGCGCACGATGCATCGCTGTGAGATCCAGAAGAAGGGTGCGATGCTGACGTTCATCATCGAGGGTGATGGTTTCCTCTACAAGATGTGCCGGGGCATCGTCGGCACTTTGGTTCAGCTGGGGCAGGGCAAGATCGCGGTGGCGGATGTGAAGAATATCATCGCGGCCAAGGACCGTCGGGTGGCGGGGATGACGGCGCCGGCACAAGGTCTGGTGCTATGGAAGGTGTTTTACAAAAAAGGTTTCAAGGCGAAGAAACCCGGGACGGAGGATGGTGATTTGGATTAATCGGAAGCCTTGCCGACTACCAGTCGGCGACACAGCAGACTGCCAGTCTGCGCTACAGGACAGCGTGCTAATTGATAGATGAACATCGTATTGTTACAGCCGGAGATTCCGCCGAACACGGGCAATGTGGCGCGGTTGTGTGCGGCCACTAAGACGCGGTTGCATCTCATCGAGCCGTTCGGTTTTCAACTGGATGACAAGCAGCTCAAGCGCGCCGGGATGGATTACTGGCAGCAGGTGGACTGGCAGCGGTGGAAGAATTGGGCGGAGTTTGTGGCGGGGCAACCCGCGGGAGCCCGCTACTGGTTCGTCGAATCCGATGGGCCCAAGCACTATGCGGAAGTGGCTTATCAGGCGGATGACTATCTGGTCTTTGGCCGCGAGACAGCGGGCTTGCCGAAGCAATTGGTAGAGGAGAACCGTGAGTGGTGGCTGCGGATCCCGATGTTCAATGTGGAGTCACGTTCGTTGAATCTTTCGAACTGCGCGGCGCTGGTGTTGTTTGAGGCGCTACGTCAGCAGGGTTTTCAAGGCGAAGTCTGAGCCGCTTAACGGTTCATACCTTGTTCGGCGTCTCTTAGCAGGCGGATCACGTTCTCGGTCTTGTCCAC
>JAURFH010000048.1:19780-23268 GCA_030834415.1 Verrucomicrobiota bacterium
CGAAGTCTGAGCCGCTTAACGGTTCATACCTTGTTCGGCGTCTCTTAGCAGGCGGATCACGTTCTCGGTCTTGTCCACTTTGAAGAGTTCTTGGCGGAGCTTGTGGCTGCGCAGGAGGCGGCTGATGCGGGCGAGCAGTCGCAGGTGTTCGCTGACATTGGTAGCGACGAGGAGGAAGAAGACCTTGGCCGGGATGCGGTCTTCGGCGGCGTAGCTTACGCCGTTCGCGTGACGCCCGAACACGACCACGGCGCGGTCCACCAGGCCGACGAGGGCGTTGCGCGCATGGGGCAGGGCGATGCCATCACCGATACCGGTGGAGTGCAGGTCTTCCCGTTCTTGCAAGGCGCGGAGAAGGGTCTGCTTGGCGGCCGGTTGGCCGGCGATGCTGGGGATATGCTCGATCAACTCCGCCAGCACAGCGTCGCGGTTTCCGCCCTTGAGTTGGAGCTGGATGGAAGCCGGGGTCAGCAGGTCAGACAAATACCATTCAGGTGCCGGAGTGTCGCTCATGTTGGGCAGATGATAGGGGGCAGCGCGGACGAATGAAGCAAAATTTGATGAGGGATAAGGAGGCGGGCGCATCTTGACTCTGCCCCCAAAGCTGAAGAAGGGGTAGAGATTAAAAGCGGGCACCCCTCACCCCGGCCCTCTCCCCTCCAAGGGGTGAGGGAGATTCACCGTGGTCTGGCTTTTCCTTAGCCACTGGCATTTCGGATGCGTTAGCAAGATGCGTCCCGCGGAGGCGAACTGGCTGCTGTGCCGGTTAAGTTTGTTCTGTGGGAACAGAAGCTTGAGTTGCCATCGTTTTAAGAAGCGGGGTCGAAGCCGAATACGCGCAGCTCTTGCTGACAGCGGCAGGCTTTTGCCAGGCGCGCGGCCCACGCGATAGCTTCTTGGCGAGAGGGTAATTCGAATACCGCGAAGCCGCCGTTGAGCGGAGGGGCCCACGAATATCCACCGTCTGAAAACGTGCCATCGGCTGAGACGAGCACCGGCGGGACTGATTCATTGATGCCGCCGCCGAAAACATATACGCCAGCGGCTTTTGCTTCTTCGATCACCGTGTGCGAGTCGCGACTAACCGCCTCCATTTCGCTGGCGGGTGCGACCATCGCGGCGCTGGGAAATGAGATCAGGTATTTTGCCATGGAACGCTTTCTTAAGGAATGTAAACGAGGTTCATTTTTAACGCTAGAGTTCAGGCACGCGGTACCAACCGTCGTTGATGGCGCGGCTGCCAACCCCTCGGTCCATTGCGCAATGTCCCAAAGCAAGCTGTGAAAAAACGGCAACCAAATCCGACGGCCCGATTGACAACCCTCATAGGCGCTGCAGCGCATGGTTAGCACACCAACCGACCTTTGGTCGGAGCAATGATTCAAGTAGCTGTATTTTCATAACCCGTTGCGTTCGCGTGTTTTCGATTTCCAGCTAGTTATGAGGCGTTTCTGGATGATTATTTGGAACGTGCGTCATCCTTCTTGGCTGCTTGGTCAATGGTATCTCGGACAAACTGAGCGTGAAGCACCGTGCCCAACCCTAGCGGATGGTGGATGGTTCGCTCCTCATACTCCATCGTCACCCGTTCATCGTGGCGCATTTGAGCGAGCACGATGCCGACGATTAAGGGATGACCGTTGGTGCCAGCAACAAATGCCGGGCCGCCGCTGTCTCCAGCGAACGTTGTAAAATCGGCGTAGTAGGTGTGATGCTGCCGGACCGGCAGGAACGGATGGCTGGCGATGATGCCCTGACGGGCTACGGCGAATCCTGCGTCGTTGGCTTCGAAACGCTGCGGATACGTGAGCACAAAAATAGAGCTGCAAATGTGCAACTTCGCAGCGGTCAACCCGGCCTCGTCCGCAATAGCTGCCAATGGCAATGCATTGACAGCAACAGGAGTTGGATCCACAAGGCGTATCACCGCGATGTCCTCGGTCTCGTGACGCACCCAAAGAGGTTTGCCATCGCGACGAATAGCGATTGTGTGGTCGCGGCGTTGATAAGAGCCATCCGCTCGGCGCTCACGCAGAACGACGATGGCTGTGTCGCCCTTGGTGCGCTCGAGGACGTGTGCCGCCGTCACGAGGTAAAGGCTCTGATCCGCTGCATCGCGACGCACGAGAACGCATGTGCCAGTGGAATCGGCATGGAAGAGCTTGAAAGTCGCATCAAGCATCTCCGTGGCGAAATCTCCCGCCCGAGCGATGGCGCAAGTGAAAGCTCCGACTAGCAAAGTGAGGACAACTTTTTTCATATTTTAAACACGTGAGGAAACGCCTAACAGATATTAGGCCAAACTCGGGTTTGGTCTAGTGTGGTTGTGGTTGAGGGATGATAATTCACTTGTGGGTTGAGGCTAAGGTGCTTGCGGCTGATATGCCACTGGAAAAAATTGGCCTAGTTTGGGAACGGGGTGTTCTTTATTCCGCTTGGACAGGTGCTGCTGGTGCAGGAGATGATGCCACTCTTAAAGCGCTTGGTGCCGTGGAGGCGGGCTACATTCATAGCTGTAACATGGCGGGCCGTTGGCCTTGAGAATGGGGCAACCAAAAGGAACGCAAAGGGCACAGAGAGGGGCTATGAGGTTTTAAGTTTTGAGTTTTGAATTGGAAAGAGGCCTGGCGCAGTCAGGAGATAGGTCAAATGGGACGGATGGGCCCGATATTGGAAAATCTTCGATTGGATTTTCCTGAGTTGGAAGGGGTTGGGAGGAATGTCGGTTTTAGATAACAAATTGTTGTGGGTGGGTGGTGGAAATGTGCGAACATTCCAATGCTGACAACTCGTTGTCGGTAAAGGAGAGGTAGAAGGGAATGGTGAATGCGGAATTAAGAACGCAGAAAAGTGCCATCCCGAAATCCTCACGCTAGTTGATTCGTTTAAGGCGAATCGTTTTTGGCAATCCTTATGGAACTGTCAGGTAGGGGACCTAGTCTTTCAAAGGTGAGGTCCCTGTTGGAGTCCGGGTCCGCAGGTGCGGGAAGAGTTTGGGCAAAGGAGCACCTTTGCCCTACCTACCGGGCTTCAGATAGGATCGGCGAAGGGTGTCGGGTGCCTGGATCGGGGCCCGTAAGCTGGAGGAGGAACGGGACGGCGGTGAGCGTAGGATTGTATGTCTCACCGGGGAATCCCTAGGTCGGTCGAAGTTCGACTTCCAATCGAGATTCGACCGCAGTACCCACTGCGGAACCAGCCGGGTCGAGGACAGCGCCAGAGTCTGGCCTCCCTGTGAGGAGGAGATACGGATCAGACACGTTTGCCGGGGTCGGGCGGTTTCATTGCTCTTTGAAATACGTTCTCTGTTTAACCACAGATGGACACAGATCGACACAGATAAGGGGGCCAGACGAGTCACGGCTCGACAGAGTCTCGCCCTACCGAAACGTGTTTTCTGTGGTTAGCAATGAAGTGGCTGGCGAGGGTTGGGTGCGGGAGGTTTGGCCTGGTGATAGAGTGCCGCAGCACAGGAGTTCACCAGAAGC
>JAURFH010000049.1 GCA_030834415.1 Verrucomicrobiota bacterium
AAGGCCTTGATCACCCAATCACGCCACGGATACATGTTCATATCCACATCCGCCTGATACCCGAATGTATCCGCATACCGCGCGAGATCCAGCCACTCCCGCGCCATCTGCTCTCCGTATCGCGGCGATTGCAGCAACCGGTCGATCACCTTCTCGTAAGCATTCTTGGACTTGTCCGCCAGAAACGCATCGATCTCCTCCAAGGTCGGCGGCAAGCCTGTCAGATCCAGCGTCGCACGGCGGATCAACTGCTCCTTCGTCGCCACTGGAGAAGGCTTCAGCTTCTCCTGTTCCAATCTTGCGAGGACAAACCGGTCGATTTCGTTGTTCACCGCCCGCGTGTTCTTCACCTTGGGCGGCGAGACCTTGGCGATCTCAGCAAAAGCCCAGTGTTTGCCCCAAGGCGCCCCCTGTTCCACCCACCGTTTTAGAGTCTGCTTCTGCTCCTCAGTCAGCGTGCGATGCGATGACGGCGGCGGCATCAGCTCATCCTCATCCTTGCTGAACACCCGCACGATGATCTCACTTTGGTCCGGCTTGCCCTTCACGATATTCGCCACTCCATCCTTTACCCGAAACGCCCCTTCTTCCGTATCCAATCGCAGCTTGGCTTTGCGTCCCTCTTCATCCGGACCGTGGCAATGGAAGCACTTATCTGACAGGATTGGCAGCACATCCTTGGAGAAGTCAACTTTACCCGCCGGGCTCGCCCCCCGGGCCGCCAAAAGACCCAGGCCCAAGCCGATGACTACAGCCCAAACTCTCGCCGCTATGTTTCCCGTCATGTGCATCGTTATCTAATTAACCACACTAACTCATTGTCGCAATGGATGAAACGGTCCGCTCCATTGTAAAATCCTGCTAGGCGCATCGTCCTCGTCCTCGCCATCGAAATAAAGTAAGGATGGGCCTGCTCGCGACGTTTTGTCGGAGTTTCAAGCCGTCTCAAACCAGGGCCTTCACCCCTGCCCATCCATCTGACCGCAACGCCCCGTCCTTCCACCCGCAGTCCCCTGTTTCTGTTTCTCATACGCCTCCACTCTGCCACATGACTCATCATCCAGTTAGCCTTCCATCCGCTCCATCGGCTCCATCGTCACAAAATTTCATATTCATGCCCTCAATCTGCCAGATTTCTCGCCCGTGCGCTAACCATGCGTTCCACTGCATTCCACTACGTTCACAAAAAAAAGACGCTCCGTTCCCAGAGCGCCTCCTTTCAATAAACGTTTCTGTGTATTCCGCGTATTCCGTGGTTAACCAAATCACTTCGCCGCATCCCGCCACAGCCACCGCATCGTATCCGGGAAGATCGCCCCGCCGTGCTTGCCCGAGTGTTTGCCATCACCGAACACGAATTTGTAATCCCAGCCCGCATACTTCAGTGCCGCCGCCATGTCCTGATTCGCCAGCGGCCAGTTACCATGCATGTTGTCCAGGTCGTTCTCGCCATCTTGGAGGAACACCCGGATGGCGCGCCGCCCTTCCAGCACATTCATCGTGGAGGGCAGATAATAGTTCTTCGCATTCTCCGGCTTCGTCTTGCGGATCAATGCCGGATAGACATAACCCCCGCGGATATTCGTGAAGCTGCCGATATGGCTCACCACCTTGCCGAAAACATCTGGCCGCTCCCATGCCACCGTGAACGCACAGATCGCCCCCGAGCTATTACCACAGATGGCCCGGTCTGCGGGATTTTTGCTCAAGTTGTATTTCCGCTCCAAAGTCGGCAACACCTCTTCAATCAGGAACCGCGCGTACAGATTCGTCACCGAATCGTATTCATAACTGCGATTGCTACGCGCCTGCTGCCCCTTCTCCGCCGCTGGATAGCTGCCTGGATTCAGGAATAATCCGATAGTCACCGGCATCTCCTTCGCCGCGATGAGATTGTCGAATACGATGGGCACCCGAAAGGAACCTTTGGGATTCACCATGCCACCACCATCTTGAAACACCATCAGGCTTGCTGGTTTGGAAGCATCGTACTGCGCGGGCACATAAAGCCAGCAATCGCGAGTGGTGCCGGGGAAAATCTTGCTGTCGCTGATAGTGAACTGCTCCACCTTGCCCTGCGGCACCCCCGGCTTCACCTCCGCATCCGGACCCGGCTTGTAATCATCAATGGCCTGAACGGACGCAGCCGCACCAAAGCACAAAAGCGCAGCCAGAACTAAACGCATACGGAGAAATTGCATCCCGAAATACTGCGCGAGAATCCCCGCCTGTCAATGCTGCGCCCAACATCGCGGTTTCCTCACAACTTGATCTTCCGCACCACCTGCTGGTTCGCCTCCCAATAAGTCTTCTTCAGCTTGATCGTCGGATCATCCGCCGCCGGTTGCTCGCGCCCGTCCTCATCCGTCGCGCGTGAAACCAGCGTATGCTCCCCTTCCCCCGCGCCCTTCCAGTCATAGCTCCAAAAAGTCCACGAATACTGGGAACTCTCGCTCTTGTCCAAAGTCGCCTTCACCCATTTCCCGTCATCCAGTCTCAGTTCCACCGACCGGATCGGCGTCCCATCGCTCCAGGCCGCACCTTGCACTCGTAGCGTGCCGTCTTTGAGCTTCAGCACCCGCGCCACGATGCTCTTTACATTCATGAAGCTCACTGAGGTCTCGCGATACAGCACATCGCCATCGGGCATCTCCTCACCCCGGATGGTCACATACTCGCGCCCCATATACTTGCTCATGAAGCGCCGATCCTGCACCTCGATGCGTGACAGCCACTTCACCCAAGCGATGCCGTACCAGCCCGGCACGATGAGCCGCAGTGGATACCCATGCTCCTTCGGCAACGGCTCCCCGTTCATCTCCCAGCACAGCATGATCTTGTCCTGCATCGCATCGGTCAGTGAAAGACTCCTTGAGAAACGCATGTCGAACTCTGCTTCACGCACCTTCTCTCGCTTCTCATCCGTCCCGATGAACACTACTTCGATGCCGCGCTTCTTGATTCCGCACTCTTTCAAGATGGGCGCTAGCGGCGTGCCCTTCCACTTCACATTCGCCACCGCCCCCATGAAATTGTTGCTCGCCCCGTTGCCCCCGCATTCCAGCGTGGCCATGATCTCCTTCTGCGGCCGCTTCTTCAGCTCCGCCAGCGTGAATGTCTTCGGCTTGTCCACAAACCCGGCGATATCCAGCGTCCATTTCTCCGCATCGATATCCGGCTTGTTGTAATGGCTCACCACATACACGTCCTTGTTCGGTGTGGTCCAACTCTTCAATTCCTCCCACTGCACCATCGGCCGGTTCGGATTCTTCGGCTGCGGCGTGGTAAAAGGCACCAAGACGGCCCCCTCCTCCGGCTCACCAAAACCGAAGACCGATAAAGGCCGTTGCGCAAACGCCAGCGCCGCAAAAGCGACACTGCCTTTAAGAACCGCTCTACGGGAGATGCTTTTCATAAATGTATTTAGTTATTATAGCCGCGGGGCCTTCGGCTTGATCGGTGCCGCCCAGTTCTGCGCGCCCTGCACCTTCAGCTTGCGCTTATAGACCACTGGGCCGCACGTCGCATACAGCGTATCAAAATTCGCCCCACCGAACTCCATGTTCGAGACCCGCCCGTTTGGTGTCTGGAAGATGCAATTCACCCGGCCCGCCTGATCACAGATCTGGATGCCCATCGCCGTGGCCACATACAAACGCCCGTCGCGATCCACGCGCATGCCATCCGAACCCGCATCCTGACGGTTATCCGGCTCGTGGATCCAATAATACTTCTGCTTGTACTGCAACGTGCCATCCGCCTTCACCTGATAGCTGTAAACCCAGCGCGTCTTCATATCGGAGACATACAGCAGCGACTGATCCGGCGAAAGCGTGATGCCGTTCGCGAAGATCAATCCCGTATCCACCACCTTCTTCGTACCGTCTGGTTTCACGAGCCACACCTTGCTCGGGCTGATCTTGTCCCAGCTCGACTCCGTCACGTAGATGTTCCCATTATTCGCCACCGTCAGGTCGTTCCCCCGGAACCCCTCAGCAACCACCGTCGCCTTGCCATCCGCGCCATATGCCAAAATCTTACTGTCCGCCGAGACCGCATACAGCCGCCCATCCGGGCCGAAGCGTTGCCCATCACCCTTCTGCGAATCCTCCTGATAGACGGTCGTCTTGCCATCCAACCCCAGCTTCACGATCTGATTGCTAGGCCGCACGTTGAAGAACACCTCACCCTTCGCATTCACCGCCACGCCTTCCGTGCCCTTGTAACCTTCCGCCGCCACTTCCCATTCCTCACCCGGGATGAGGATCTCCTGCAATTGCGGCGAACCCTTGCCCTTCTTCACCGGCTCCGGCCAGCCCTTCCACAGAAAGCGCATCGCATCCGGGAACACCGCCGTGCCGTGCTTCCCATTATGCCCACCCTCACCCCAGATGTGGTCGTGCTCATAACCCGCGAACGTGAACGCCCGCTCCATCGCCTGATTCATGATCCACCAGTCACCGCAGTAGATATTCAGATCATTGCTGCCATCCTGCTGGAAGATACGCAGAGCCTTCGGCTCAAACTTCCGGACCAAGATCGGATACTCATCCGCACCGCGCAGCCCGGCGAATGTCCCCACCACACTGAATACCCGGCTGAACGCATCCGGCCGTTCCCACGCCGCCGTGAACGCGCAAACCGCTCCGCTGCTCGAGCCACCGATTGCCCGGTCATTCGCGTTCTTGGACAAAATGATTGCCCGCCCGTCTGCCGTCTTCTTCGTCTCCACCTCCGGCAATAGCTCATCGAGGATGAACTTCGCATAATCCCCACCCAACCCATCGTACTCGTAACTCCGATTGAATCGCGGCAACGCATTCGCGTTCGCCTCCTTCACCCGGCCATGCACCACGAAGACCCCGATGGTCACCGGCATATCCTTCTTGTGGATGAGATTGTCGAACACCGTCGGCGCACTCCATTGCACCCCATCCTGATTCACATACACACACGCCGGCGTCTTGCCGTCATACTGCTTCGGCACATACACCGTCACATCGCGTATCGTCCCCGGAAACACCTTGCTCTTCTCGAAGCTGAACTTGATCAACTCCCCTTGCGGTACACCCTCCTGCTTCTTCGAATCTGGATGAACCGGATACTCATCCGCAGCATGGACAGAAAATGAGACCAACAAAGAGATAACGGCAAATAAAGGTGTCAGGCGCATAGATTGAATGCACCCGATTATGAAGACCGCCTCAACGATTTCAATGAGATGTTATCCGTAGCGCCGAGGTAACGAGGCGGAACTAATCCGGTAAGGACCGGCCTGCTCGCGACGTTTTGTCGGAGTTCCACCCGGTCCCTAACTATTCCTTAAGCCTCACGCCAACCACCAGCAGGAACATGGAACCACGAGCGCATTACGCATGTTCCTTGCCCATTCTCTGCGCCCTTTGCGTTCCTTGCGGTTGATTATCGCCCAACATCCAGCCCTTCAAACGTTCCACCCAGCTTGACTTTCATCACCCACAAAGCCACCTTCCTCGCAATGAGATTCCCCTGTTCCCCAGCAGCCGGCAAAATGGAATTTCTCATTCTTTAAAATTAGGTTACCGAAAAAACATGGCCACTTACCTTTTCACTTGGAATCCAGAACGATGGAAATGGGACTCACTAGAGGAAGACTCCGCATCGTATCAGCGGCGTGGCTACCTTGATGGCCGGTGGTCATGCGGCGTGACTAAGAAAATTGTCCCCGGAGATCGCTCATTCTTAATCAAGCTCGGAAAAGGTGAACCAAAGGGAATCATGGCTTCAGGAGTCGCGGTTTCGGCCCCCCTTGAGGCACCTCATTATTCTGACCCTAAAAGAACAGCAAACTATGCTGACCTGCGTTATGATGTCTTGCTGAATCCAAACAAGGAAAACCTGCTCCCTCGCTCTCTACTCTTGAGTGAACTACCTGAAGTTCATTGGAGCCCGCAGGGAAGTGGAATCTCTGTCGCCCCAGAAGCTGCGGCCAGACTGGAAGAGTTGTGGCGGCACCATTTGGCATCCATTGGTTTAGCCTCGCAGCACATTCCTGACGAGGTATCTACTCCTGAAAGATACTCTGAAGGCGCATTAAGGCGCATATCAGTGAACGCGTATGAACGTGACCCGCGTGCACGCAAAGCGTGCCTTGAACATCATGGGTTCGACTGCTCGATCTGCAACTTCTCCTTTGGCGACTACTTTGGCTCACTCGGCAAAGGATTCATTCACGTCCACCATCTGCGACGCCTGGCGGATATTGGAAGCAACTATGAAGTCGATCCCGTAGCAGACCTGATTCCAGTGTGTCCAAACTGTCATGCAATGCTCCATCGGAAAAACCCACCATACTCCCCTGATGAGCTAAAGACTTATCTCACCAAAAATAGAAACATGGCATAACAGCACCTTAGGAAAGGACCAGTCCCAAACACTGTATTTTCTCAGTATTACCGAGAAGCATCACCGTGCAGCTGTAACGTTAATTGGATCAAAAGCTGCTGACTTACCTCTTTACGTGTTTCCCAGTCATTGCGCAGCCCCCATCACATCCCCTACCCGCGCATACAATTCCCGGCATTGCTTCGAGTTGGCCACTAAGTCTTCCGCCAGCTTGACCCGGCCCGGCTCAAAGATCGTGATGGTCGAGCTGCCGCCGAATTTGAAATACCCCTTCTCATCGCCCTTCTTCACCGCTTTCTCCGCCTGATACGTCTGCACCGCACTGCCCACATTCGTCGCGCCAATCTCCATCAGCAGCACGTCGCCGAACTGCTCCGTCTTCAGCACCGTCAACCACCGCCGGTTCTCCCACAGGTAGGACAGCCGTTGTTTCAGCGCGATGGGGTTCACCGAGTAGAGCGGTCCATTCAGCAACTTCGTTTCCGAGGGCACTCCACCCGCCGTGAAATGAAACCGGTGATAATCCACCGGGCACAGGCGCGAGAGCACCAGCGTGCCGTTCGCATAACGCTCCGCCAGCTTCGCATCCGCCACCAGCGCCTTCATATCAAACCGTTGCCCCTTCACGAACACCCCGTCCACCTGCGACACATCCTGAAACCCCAGATGACGCCCATCTGCCGGGAACACCACGGAATCCGCCGCCACATCCACCGGCCTGGCAGCAGGCTTCAGTTTGCGATAAAAGAAATCATTAAACGTCTGATAAGACTCCGGTACCGCCGCGAACTCACTGACGTTCACCCCGAACTCCTTGATGAACGGCAGCACCTTCTCCTTGCTCGCGGGCAGATCCATCCGCCAGCCATACCAGCGTGAGAAGAACGCCCTTTTGGCCACCGCCTCTAGCGCCAGTTTTCCGAGCGGATTGCCATACGTCCAGTTCAGCCACGCCGCCCCATAGACCTGCTCCCGCTCCATCTTCCCGGTGTAGCGGTTGAAAAACTCGATTGCTTTAGTATCTGCCATGAAGGCGCCAACCTACGCAGCACACGCCATTTTGAAAGACCAGAAATCTGAGGTGCTGGAATCCGAGAAGAAACTAAGCGAACCCAAATCTGCGGCAGGCGCATCCGGTTGCTTCGCCCTTGGGCCCAAAGGGCCATAAGATTCCAGCCCAGGGCAGTGCGCGACTAAGCAGCCACTGCCCTGGGAATACCGTAGGGTCTTTGACGTGTCCTGTAGGGACACCAGACTTCTGGCGACCTTTCAGACGGCTCTACCACTCATAACACCACCCAAGGCAGCCTGCACGCAGTCTGCCTTGGGCTGGATTCTTTTGGCCCTTTGGGCCACCGCTATCAAAGCCTTTCGCGTACTAACCCGAGGCAAAGTCGTGCGAAATGAAGAAACGTCGTCGAGATGAAATTGAGCGTGTGTTCTTTCGTCCTTCTCCCCTCGGAGGGGAGAAGGATTGAGGATGAGGGGTGCCCGACCCTTGAAAGTTGGACGTTGAGCGTTGGATGTTCAACGTTTCCCAATCAGTCTGAGCTCAACCCCTTCACCAACCGCTCCAATTGCTCCCGCGTATGCTCGCTGGACACCGCCAACCGGAAGTAGCCGCTGTTCGGCCCGCCCGGATACCGGATGAACGGCGGATAGATGCCCGCCTTCAACAATGCCTTCTTCATGCTCTCAGCCTCTGTCACCGACTTGGGCACAATCGCAAAGATCGGGCTCGCCTCCTCCGGAAACCGGTAACCATGCCCCGCCAGCTCCTTCCGCAACCACTCGATATTCTTGAGCAACTGTTTGCGTAGCGAGGCATCCTTGCTCCGTTCCGCCACTGCCGCCAAACACCCGTTCACCAAAGGCAAAGGCATCGGCGTATTCCCCACCAGCACCCGGCTCTTGATCTGGATCAATTCATGCCACTTCGGCGACGCGAGGATGACCCCACCATACACCCCGAAGGCCTTGCTCAACGTCGCCGTCTGGATCACCCGTTTGCGCGGAAATTTCCAATGCTCCACACTGCCCCGCCCCTTTTTTCCCAAGACACCCGCCGCATGCGCGTCATCCACCAGGAACAACGCATCCTTGGGCATCACCGCCAGATAATCCTTCAACGGTGCGACCGAACCATCATGCGCGAACATCCCGTCTGTCATCACCAGGCTGTGTTTGGGTTGCCCCGCATCACGCCACTTCGTCAGCAGCGAACCCGGCGAACGATGTGCAAAGATCGTGACCGGACAATCAAGCAACTTGGCCGCATCCTGTAGACACGCATGCGCCCGCTCATCGATGAACACCCGTTGGATCTCCCCCGCCAAGCCCTGCGCCACCGCCAGATTCGTCAGATAACCGATGCTCGTCAGGATGGCATCCTCCACCCCGAAAAACTTCGCCAAGGCCTCTTCCAACTCTCCATACAACTTATGGTTCCCCGTGGTCGTCCGCGAGGCCGACACATTCAGCCCATATTTCTTCAGCCCTTCCTTCACCGCCTTCAACACCTTCGGATGGCTCGCCAGCCGGAAATAATCGCACCCCGCGAAATAGCTCAGCTTCTTTCCGCGATAACGCACATACGTGCGGTCCACCTGCTGTAACTCTGGTGCGTCAGACATAACTACTCAGACTTTCAAGATACTCAAAGTGTTCACAAATCGGTCCAATACAGAATCGTGTGCCGGGTTCCTCATTCCAGCCTTGTGCTGCACGATCATGATAAGAAAGTTTTCTCCTCTAAACCTCCAATCTCTGATACGAAACATACGTTGCATCTCTTCATTCCAGCGTTCGCAGTCAATTAGGGGTTTTCTTTCCGATGCATCCTCAGGCAAAGACAAATGATGCTTGGCCACTTCATCCCATGTTTTATGTTCTCCTACTGATTTTACTTCAGCAGCTTGTTGTTCCCAATCCTCACGCGTATAAGTCACCACTGAAAAAAGCAGCCTACTAGGTTTATCCATGAAGATGATGCCCGTTTTGTGCACATGAGCATCACACCCTACCGGCACTTCTGCCTCCCAAAAGTGCAGATACCGATAGCGATAGAACCACCTGACAGGCATGCCCTCCATATCACTTCTCCTTCCTCACTCCGATCGGCTCCCGCGAGATCACCACTTCATCGATGTAAACATGGTGATCCGCCTTCGCCGTCCAGGTGCCGCCGAGATAGATGTTCAGCCACACCATCTCGATCTTCAAACGGTCCACCGACCGCATCCGCACATCCGTTTTCTCAAACGCCAACTTGCCATCCACCCAGCCACGCATGATGCCATCCGCCTGGCCCGGCGTGTTCAGCTTCACATACTGCTCGATGCAGTACCAGCGGTTGTTCTCCAGATAGCCCAGCTGGTCCTTGTCCCATACCCACTGCGAGCCGTACTTCCCTTTCATGTCCATGTGATAGCAGTAAAAGCCGATCGGCGTCTTGCCCTCCTTGCGCCCTTCAAAGAGACCACGCGCCGACCACCCATCCGTGCCATCCACCGGCCGCCCACCCCAACCCGCCTTGCCATACGTGCCGCCGACGCCGGGGAACTTGCCGCCCTGCGTCGCCGTCCAATCATCCGCCAGCCGGATGTAATAACGGAAATAGACCTCCTCCGGCTCACTGCCCGTCTGCTTTTTGAAATGATAGTCGATGCTCGTGCCGTAATGCCCGTCCTTGTTCACCTTCACGCGCAAGGCTTTGCCGGCAAGCGGCTCAAACTTCCGCTCCGGATCGCTGCTCACCAGTTCGCAATTATCCGGCAGCGTCTTCTCACCCCACGCCGCAAACCAGTCGTCTTGCTCGAAACTGGAAGCAAAATAGACCGCCTTGTTCGTGCTCTGGGCGTGGCCCGCCAAAGTCATGAACGCAAACATCAGTGCAATCAGCCACCTTCTCTGAAGACACCTCGATTGTTTATTCGCATCAGCATTCATGGCATGTGATTTGGGACTCGCCGCATCCTAATCCACCCCCTGCGCTTTTGCCACTGAAACAAAAACGCCCGACAGCCAAGCGGCCATCGGGCGTTTCGTGAAAGAATTACCGGCTTACTTCAACTCGGCCGACCAGAACTCATACCAGTCATCCAAGTTGTTCAGGTTGATGGCGTCCGGCAGCGTGGAGCCGTCGTCATTCAGGCCGTTGGCCGTGAGGATGCCCTTACGGGTGTCATCCGCATGGATGTAACCGGCGATGGCCACATTCAGCTTGTGGATGTTGCCCTTCGTGAGGTTCACACCGGGTTGCTGTTTGATCCACGCTTCAAATTTAGGATAGGTCGGCTTGCTCTCAGCGATGAACTTCTTCACCGCATCGGCATTCAGGCCGAGGGCGCTGATGACCATGGAGTCATAGCCCGCACCGATGCCAGGATAGCCGTCCGCCAGCTTGCCAGCGGCTTCGAGGGAGACTTTCTGCCACAAACGGGGCAAATGCAGGACGCCGAGCGGACCGGCAGTGCCAGAACTGATCAAAGGAACGATTTTGCTCATAGAGTTAATTTGAGTGGTTAACGGGCTTTTAGAATAGAGAAGCGCCCGGCTCAGGGTCAACGGCATTTTCCCCGTTCACGCGATTGTGACACACCCATAAAACGCCTTAATCCGCCAATTTCTGCTTTTCCCAAGGATTTTTCAGCCCTGGCGTTTTTAGCCGTTGGAGAAAACTACATAATAAAGATGTTTATGTTCATCCGAAACCCCCTCGTTTTACCCGGTTTGCTGTCTTTCAAAGCCGGGCCAGCGTGCCATCTCCCTGATTCAACTTCTTCTTCCTACCTATCACCCGGCTCGCTATGCTTCGCGCCAATCCCGGCTGGCCATGAGACACTTGGTGGCGGGAGAATGACCTATGCCACGCCTGACACGCCTATTTATCAGTCTGCTTGCTTTCCTCAGCTTTGCCCTGAACTCCCGCGCCGCTGATCCGCTCTGGTTGCGCTACCCCGCCATTTCGCCCGATGGCACCAAGATTGTCTTCAGTTACCTTGGCGACCTCTATCTGGTGTCCAGCAAGGGTGGCCAGGCGATCCCGCTTACCTTGCATGAAGCGCAGGACTTCATGCCCGTCTGGTCGCCCGATGGGAAGAGCATCGCCTTCGCTTCAGATCGTCATGGGAATTTCGATGTCTTTCTCATCCCGGCTGAAGGTGGCGAAGCCAAACGTCTCACCTTTCACTCAGCGCAAGATTACCCCACCGACTTCACGCCGGATGGCAAGAACGTGCTGTTCTATTCCCAGCGGTTGGATTCACCGGAGAACCAGCAATTTCCGAATCGCACCCTGCAGGAGCTGTATCAGATCCCCGTCTCTGGCGGACGCCCCTATCAGGTTCTCACCACCCCAGCGCAAGATGCACGTTTCGACAAAGCAGGCACCCGCATCCTCTACCACGATCGCAAGGGATATGAGAATGAATGGCGTAAGCATCACACCTCTTCCATCGCGCGCGATGTGTGGATGTATGACAAGGAATCCGGCAAACACACCCAGCTGACTTCATTCGCAGGCGAAGATCGCAATCCCGTCTGGAGCGCGAACGAGAAAGATGTCTATTACCTGAGCGAAAAGAGCGGCTCGTTCAATGTCTGGAAGATGCCCCTCTCCGCCCCGGATAAGGCCACGCAGATCACCAAACACGAGAAACACCCCGTCCGCTTCCTCTCCAGTTCCAAGAAGGGTGACCTATGTTATAGCTATGACGGCGAGCTGTATCTGGTGAAAGGTGGCAACGGAAAGCCGCAGAAGGTTTCCATCCAGATCGCCGCCGATCGCAAACGGAATGACGCTCAATTCACCACCTTTAGCGGCGATGCCACCGAGATGGCGCTTTCTCCGAAGGGCAAAGAGATCGCTTTCGTGGTGCGTGGCGAGATTTTCGTGACCTCCATCGACCATAAAGTCACCAAGCGCATCACCAATACTCCGGAGCAGGAACGTTCCATAAGCTTCAGCCCCGATGGCCGCAAGCTGCTCTATGCGGGTGAACGTGATGGCAGTTGGAATCTCTATGAGGCCGCCATCGCCCGGGATGAAGAACTCCACTTCTATAGTGCCACCATTATCAAAGAGACCGCGCTCCTCGCGAATGCCGCCGAGACCTTTCAGCCCCGTTACTCGCCTGACGGCAAGGAAGTCGCCTATCTGGAAGAACGCACCACGCTCAAGGTGTTGAATCTGGAGAGCAAGCAAAGCCGTGTGGTCCTGCCAGGCGATGCGAACTACTCCTACTCAGATGGCGATCAATGGTTCGATTGGTCACCCGATGGCAAATGGTTCCTCGTGAATTTCCTGGATAAGAACCGCTGGTCGCAAGAGGTGGGACTGCTCGATGCCGCTGGCGGCAAACCGCCCGTGAACCTGACCAAGAGCGGCTACGAGGATGAACGGCCCCAGTGGATGATGAAGGGCAAGATGCTGCTCTGGTTCACTGATCGCCACGGCATGCGCAGCCACGGCAGTTGGGGCGCAAACGTGGATGCCTACGGCATGTTCTTCACGCAGGAGGATTACGATCGCTTCAACCTCTCCAAGGCTGATTACGAACTGCTCCAGGAACAGGAGAAAAAGGAGAAGGAAAAGAAGGACAAAAAAACCGCTGATGAGAAAAAGTCGGAAGAGAAGAAAGACGACGACAAGGACGAGAAGAAAAAAGAGGACAAGAAGGTCGAGCCTTTAAAGATCGAGCTGAAAGGCATCGAGGATCGCACCGTGCGCCTCACCATCCATTCCTCCAGCCTCGCCGATGCGGTCATCACGCCCGATGGCGAGACGGTGCTTTATCTCGCGAAATTCGAGAAAGGCTACGACCTCTGGCAGCACAAGCCGCGCGAGAACGAGACCAAGCTGCTGGTGAAACTCGGCGCCGACTCGGGCAAACTGGAGATGGATGCCGAAGGGAAAAACCTCTTCGTACTGAACGGTGGCAAGATCACCAAGATCGAGATCAGCAACGGCAAGCAGAGCTCCGTGAACTTCAGTGCGGAGATGGAGTTGAACCGCGCTGCCGAACGCACGTACATCTTCGAGCACGCCTGGCGGCAAGTCCTGAAGAAATTCTACGTGCAAAACCTGCACGGAGTAGATTGGGCCTACTACAAATCGGCTTACGCCCGCTTCCTCCCGCATATCGAGAACAATTGGGACTTCGCGGAGATGTTGAGCGAGATGCTCGGCGAACTGAACGCCTCCCATACCGGCAGCGGCTATCGTCCTTCCAGCAGCGGCGGCGACATCACCGCCAGCCTCGGCGCCTTCTTCGAGAACTCGCCCAAGGGGCCCGGCTGGAAAATCTTGGAGATACTCGAGGAAGGCCCGTTGCAAAAGGCCGGCACCAAGATCAAGGCGGGGCATATCATCGAGAAGATCGATGGTGAGGCCATCGCCGAAGACACCAATCCCTACGCCCTGCTGAATCGCAAGTCAGGCAAGCCCGTGCTGCTCTCCCTGCTTGATCCGGCTACAAACACGCGTTGGGACGAAATGGTGAAACCAATCTCGCAAGGAGCTGAAGATGAGATGCTCTACGAGCGCTGGATCAAGACCCGCCGCGAACTCGTGGACAAACTCTCCGACGGCAAGCTCGGCTATGCCCACATCCGCAGCATGGGTGACTCCGCCTTTCGCGAGTTTTACTCTGAGGTACTAGGACGCAACACGGACAAGCAGGCCATCATCATAGACACGCGCTTCAACGGTGGCGGTTGGCTGCATGACGACCTCGCCGACCTGCTTAGCGGCAAGACCTACTTCGACTATGTTCCACGCGGCAACCTCATCGGCCATGACCCCATGCAGAAGTGGAACAAAAAGACCGTCGTAGTGATGAGCGAGAGTAACTACTCAAACGCCCACATGTTCCCCCTGCTCTACAAGACGCTGGGCATCGGCGAACTCGTCGGCATGCCCGTCCCAGGCACCGGCACCGCCGTCTGGTGGGAAACACAGATGGATAAATCCATCTACTTCGGCATCCCGCAAGTGGGTGTGATGGATCGCCAGGGCAAGTATCTGGAGAACCAGCAACTCGAGCCCGATCACCGGGTGAACAACGATCCGGAATCCGTTGCCAAGGGAAGAGACTTGCAACTGGAGGAAGCGGTGAAAGTGTTGCTGAAGTAAGCGTCGTGAACTAACTGGGCTTCTCCTGCCCCAGCAATTCCCTCGTCCTGGCGGATAGCGCGGTCATCGTGTAGGGCTTGCCCAAGAATGAAGTACCCGGCTCCAACAAGCCGCCATGCATCACGGCATCTTCCGTGTAGCCTGAGCAAAACAGAACTTTAACATCCGGCAACACCAGCTTCAGTTCTGCCGCCAGTTCACGCCCCCCCATCTCCGGCATCACCACGTCGGTGATGACCATGCGGATCGGGTTGCCCTTGTGGTTGCGCACCAGGGCCAGCGCCGCCAAACCGTTTCCAGCCTCCAGTACCTCGTAACCCAAGTCACGCAGCACCACGACGGCCAGCTCGCGGACCAAAGGTTCATCCTCCACGATGAGCAACGTCTCTTTGCCGCCGACGAGCAGATTATCATCCGTTCCCCGGTCAAAATGTTCGGTCTCGCCCTCAGCCACGGGCAGGTACACTTTAAACGTCGTCCCCTTGCCCACCTCACTGTAGCAGGTGATATGACCTCCGCTTTGCTTGACGATGCCGTGACAGGTCGCGAGCCCCAGCCCTGTGCCTTTGCCCACCTCTTTGGTGGTGAAGAAGGGCTCAAACAAGCGGGCGCGCACTTCCGGCGGCATGCCCATGCCGTTGTCACTCACAGCCAGCATGACGTAATCCGCCGGCGCGACATCCGGGTTCACCCGTACATACTCCTCACCCAGACGGACCGCTGAAGTCTGCAACGTCAGTCTGCCGTTTGATGACATGGCATCCCGGGCATTCACCACCAGGTTCAGGATTACCTGTTCGATCTGGACAGGATCCACTTTGACCCGGTGGAGCCCCGGAGCCAACGTCGTCAAGAAATCGATATCCTCGCCCAATAAACGGCGCAGCATCTTGTCCATGTCCATTACTGTGTCGTTTAGGTTGATACGCCGGGGCTGCAACACTTGTTTGCGGCTGAAGGCGAGCAATTGCCGGGTCAGGCCCGCTGCCCGGTCGGCCGCTGATTTGATCTGGCGGACGTTGTCGCGCAGCTTGCCACCCTCGGGCAGTTGGTTGATCACCAACTCGCTGTAACCGATGATGGCCGTGAGGATGTTGTTAAAATCATGGGCCACGCCACCAGCAAGCTGGCCGATAGCCTGCACCTTCTGTGATTGGATGAACTGAGCCTCCAGTTTGCGCCGCTCGGTGATATCGCGCGAGTTGAACACGATGCCCTTCACCACTGGATCGGCCAGCAGATTATTACCGATGCCTTCCAGCACGCGCCAGGAGCCGTCTTTGTGTTTGAAACGGAAGGTCAAAGGCGGCGTGCTGCCTGAGGTTCGGAGCGCTTTGGTGAAGGCATCAATCACCTCCGGCAAGTCTTCCTGATGCACAAACTCAAAAGCGTTACGTCCGAGATACTCGGATTCTTCCCAACCCAGCACCTGTCGCATGGAGGGGCTCTCATACTGGATGGTGCCATCCCCGTTCAGGATGGTGATGAGGTCCAGCGCGTTCTGGGTAAGATGCCGGAAATACTCCTCCCGTTCGTGCACCTTCCGCATCGCCCGCTCGCGATCCAGCACGAAGCCGAGCTGGATGCCCACCTGCCCAACCAGATCCAGCATCGCTTGATCCGGCTCTGCGCATTCGGGAGCAAAGACCTCAATAATCCCGACAGTCTCCTGCCCGATCCAGATGGGAAACGCGAAGCCAAAATGCAAACCCGCAGCAGCAGCCTCTTTATGTCGGGTAAAAGCCGTGGTGTGCGCCACATCCACCAGCCAGAAAGGGCGGCGGTTCTTCAAAACCGTCCCTTTCAGACAGCTCCCTTCCACCACCACCAGATCCCGGGAGGCTTCATGAAAAGACGCGTATTTTTCTGCATCCTCCAGATACCAAATACCAGTGGAAACCAGCTCCCCTTCCGAGCGTTTGAGATAAACATGCCCCACTGGCCAGCCGTAATGCTTGCAAATCAGCTCCAACACGAACTGGTAGGCGCTGGTGACATCTTTGGCACGATTGGCCGCCGTGGCGATGGTTTCCAGCAAGCCGGTCTGGCGCTGTTGCGCCTGAAGTTGTCTGAGGGTCTTTTTCGCCTCCGCTTCAGCCTGTTCCCGGGCACGTTTTTCAGCATCCACCATCTGCTGTAGCAGGGCGATTTTTTGTTCCGGGCTTTCGGGCAAAACAGAGAGTTTGTCCATAGAATTAGGTGTCATTCCAGACATGCGCCCACCGGCAACCAGTAAAACGTCTTGGTCTGATAGAGCCGAATATAGGGGCAAACTGGGGATTTACAACCTTACGCGAACAAAATCGCCCATAAGCCGCCAAGGAATGGCTAAAAGAAAAACAAACAGAGAGAGATTTCCCCATCGAACTGGCGTACTTAAAAATTCACTGCTATCCTGTGCCTATGCAGAATTACACTTGGGCGGAACAGTTCAAAAAAATTTATGATGCGGCAGTGCTGCGCTACAACAATGGCACGCAGACCGCCAAGGATATTTTCAGCAAGGAAGAGGTTGAGTTTCTGGCTTCCATTGGTTGCTCCGCCCAAGAGCTGTTTGATTTCGTAGAGGATTTCTGCCGGGGTGATGAACCCATCTATTCGGATGTGCTATTAGTTACCGAGGTTCGCCGTGAGTATTTCCTAAATGTTCAACATGGCAAACCGAGTGGCAAAGTGATTGATTCGGACAAGTTACCCGCCAAATCTGCAGAGCTGGGCGGTATCTCCTGGTTGCCGCGTATCATTGAGAAGGCACAAGCTAAACTGCACGGAGAGATGCCCCCGGAGTTGATGTATGGCTGTGGCGGGGATCGTCCTTTCCTTCGCGGCGTGAACATCCATTTGGCCGACTTCCTCCGCTTCGTCTGGCAAGTCGACGGCGACCAGCAAAAAGTGCTCGGCTACGTAAACGAGCACCGGGGAAAGAAGTAAACCCTTTGGTTTACCCTCTCATCCCTACGATATCCATACGCTTCGCCGTCTCGCGGTAGGCTTCTTCCACCCACTCAACGATGCGTTTGGGATCGGGGGAGTATTCCAGCTCGATAGAGACGACGCCGTTGGGTATCGCGAGTTCCTTGATGGCTTGCAGGTAGGGTTCGAATTTCACCACACCACGGCCCGGCGGCAGGTCTCCATGCAATTTGCCGTCACAATCGCTGAGATGCACATGGATTGCTTTGCCTTTCAGCTTGGCGACATCGTGTGGACTGGTGTCTGAGAGGACAAGATGGCTGATGTCGATATTTGCTTTCACGCGTGGATGATTGACGTCATCCACGAAGCGCACCATTTCGGACACATTATTCAAGAGGCTTAGCCGAAACGGCTCCAGCTCCAGTGCGATATCCACTTTCTTTTTAGCAGCGTAATCACCCAGCACTCGACATGTCTCCACCGCGAACTTCCATTGCTCTTCGGCAGGGATCACTTCGCGTTGCCAAATGTATTCACCCAACACCAACAAGATGTTCTTCGCCCCCCAAGTCTTGGCGAGATCGATGAACTTCTTGGTACGCTCAACATGGAATTCGCGCACTGGTGTATTGAAATCGATAAGCCCCACTGAAACCACCGGCAGCGAGATGATCGGCAGCCCCAGCTTGTCACACGTGTTGGCTACCAGGCTCACTTCCTTCTTCGTGATGCCGACGGCCTCGGTGAAGATATCCACACAATCAAAACCGATGCGGGAGATGTGCTTGAGTCCGGTGGCGGTATCCACGCCTGCCTGCTGGAACGCGCTGTTGATGATGCCGAGTTTCATGGGAAAGTGCCGCGAATCTATCGTCCATAGCGGAAAAGGAAAGCCTCGAAGCATCGCAGAATGACCAATGAAGAAGCTTGAGTCATTAGGCATTGGTTCATTCCTTCGACATTCGAGCTTGGGCATTCGGCATTTCCTTCGCAAGTGAGCTGATTGACAAGATCACTTCACAGTGTCACCTTCCGCAGCGTGTCAGTGAACCTGTCCAAAGCTATGGTACGTCCGGCCTGCATCAAAGCAGGTTGGGCGGCTATTATCGTAGCCAAATGCCCGATCGGGCAGCGGCAGGATTCGCGAATGTAACCAAAATCAATAAACATACTTTCCGAAAAACCCGCCGTGATTCACGCGGCGGGTTTTCTATTTCCGCCGCGAAAACCGGGTAAATCGGGATGCCATAAAATGAGTGATACCGGCCATCCTCCCGCTCCGCCGAAAGCGCTGCTGATCGCAGCGTTCTTCGCGCTCTATACCGTCTGGGGTTCCACCTATCTCGCCATCCGGGTGACCGTGGAGACCATGCATCCATTCCTGACGGCCGGAGTGCGTTTCCTTATCGCAGGCGCCCTGCTCTACGCGCTGATGCGACTGTGCGGGATTGGCCGCCCTACTCCGATGCATTGGAAAAACTCCGCCATTTCCGGCACCCTGCTGTTATTGGGCGGCAACGGATTGGTCGTCTGGGCCGAGCAATTCGTCGCGAGCGGACTTGCGGCACTCATCATCGCCATCGTGCCGATCTGGATCGCCCTTCTCGACTGGGCACGACCAGAGGGGCAACGTCCCAGTGCGAAGAACGTGCTAGGCATCGCGATCGGGTTCAGCGGTGTGGTGCTGCTGGTGGTGGGTCAAGGCAAGGATGTCCATGGAGCGGGCATACATGTCGGCGCAGTCATCGCTCTTGTGATGGCCTGCATCCTTTGGGCCGGAGGCTCGTTGTTCATGAAGCATAATGCCCGGCCAGCTTCTCCCTTGCTTGGCGTGGCGATGCAGATGCTTTGCGGCGGGGCGGCTTTGTTGCTCGCGGGGGGCTTGCACGGTGAAATCGGGCAGACTGATCTCAGCCATTTCTCCGGACGATCTCTGGCAGCTTTCATCTACCTGATCGTGGTCGGTTCATGGGTGGGCTTCAGCGCTTACATCTGGCTCTTGCAAGTGTGCAATCCCTCGCTCGTGGCCACATACGCGTATGTGAACCCGATAGTCGCGGTTTTCCTCGGCTGGTGGTTGCTGGATGAACATCTGAACGGGCTGACCCTCGTGGCCGCAGCGGTCATTGTGGTGGGCGTGTGTGTGATCACATTACCGAGGAACTTTGGGGAAATAATCCGGAGTAAAATCAGGAGGCCTGCCCAGTCACCTGCGCGGGTCCAAGAATGAATAGCTACTCCGAGGCTCAAGAACTGGCGCTCGTGTAACGACGCACAGAAAAGTTCCAGAACGCGGCGGAAGCCAGCCAGCAGAGCAAGGCCATTAAGAGCATCATCAAGAGCTGAGTGGGCGAGCTGAACTTCTGGATGAGCACCCGCACCGGCACGTTCACCACCAGTAACATGGGCAGGACAAAAGTGAAGAAGCTCTTGAACGAGCCTTTGAAGGCTTCATCCGGCTGACGCGCGATGTTGAAGAGGTTGTAGTAACCCCACACGACGCCTTGGGCGCGAACAGTCCAGAAGTTGATGCTCGTCAGCAGAAACAGCAGCGAATAGTGGATCGCCAGACCGATGATGCTGAGCACGAGGAAGCCAGCGATCTGCGCTGCGCCCGGCACGATGCCCAACTGGCGGCAGGCGTACACCATGACGGCGATGCCGGTGGCCGCGCTCACAAACCCGCCCAGGTCCACTTGCTTGAGCGAGATGAGAAAGCGGGTGTTCACGGGGAGCAGCATCATGAAATCCAGTTTACCTGTGCGGATCATCTCCGAGAGGTTCGCCAGATTGGTAAAGAACAAGGCGATAAATATCTGCTGGATGAAATGGCTCGCGCCAAAAAGCATCACAACCTCCCACTTGCTCCAGGTGCCGATATGCTCGGTGTGCATGTAAAGCACCCCCACAAAGATAAGCTGCAGCACGAACCACAGCAGCTCGACGAAGAGCCATAGGATGAAGTTCGTCTTGAAGCCCATCTCGCGCACGACGGAGTTACGCCAGAGCATGGCGTAAATCCCCAAGTATCGTTTGAGCGTCTCGTTCATCTTGTTGTCATCAGCCGCCCACCGCGGAATAGTGTTTGATACCGCGCGCCCAGATCGCGCGAGCCATGGCATAGGCCATCACGACCCAGAAGGCTTGTATGCCCAGACCGGCCCAGAGCTCGCTCCCATTGGTCTTGCCCAGATAGACGTTCACTGGGAAGAACATCAGGTAGGGAAACGGCGTGAAGAACATGAGCTTGGTCACCAGTGGTGGCAAGATGTCCAAAGGATAAAGCTGCCCGCTCGCCGCGTACTCGATGGCAAAAGCGATGAAGATAAAGGTGGAAACCTCCAGCACCCAAAAGGCCAGCAACGCCAGCGTGTAGGAGATGAAGAACTGCAAAAGCGCCGTCAACACGAGGGATATGGCGAACACCAGAGCGTGCTCGCCACTGGCCGGGGCCACAAAGAAATCACGCTGGAAAAAGATGAACAAGGCGACCGGAAAGATGGCCACAACAGTATAGGTCAGCCGCCCTGAAAGGAACAGGACAAGTCGGTAAGCCAGGTAATCGATCGGTTTCAGGAGGAACTGGCTGATGTTGCCGTCCTTGATATCTGCGGCGATCTGCCAGTCATCCTCTGTCACCGCCGTGAGCGTGTTCACTACGGTCACGATGAGGTAGTAGGAAATCATCTCGGCCAAGGAATAGCCCGCGACATCACCGGCATCGGTCTTGCCCGCATAGACCGCCCGCCAGATGAAGATAGTGGCCATCAAAGGAATAAGCCCGAAAGCGGCGCGAAAGAAGAAGTTCACGCGATAAACCAGCGTGTTCTGCAGGCCGATATTGGCTACATGGAGATACTTCTTCACGATATGACGGCCATTGCTCTAGCGGTTCGACCCGGCCTAGTAAATGATGAATGCCCAAGAATCCCCCTTGCCCATTGTCGGCGGTTTTGCCATGAAGGCCGTTCATGTTGGATGTTTCGCAATTAAAACCGGGTTCGCGCCATGTCGTAACGGTGCAGGATGTAGCCTTTGGCGGCGAGGGAGTCGCCCGGCTGGATGATTTCGTCCTCTTCGTGCCCTTCGTCATCACTGGCGAGGAAGTGGAAGTGGAGCTGACGGAAGTGAAGAAAAAGTTTGGCCGCGCAAACCTCGTGCGCGTCATCAAACCATCGCCCCTACGCGTGAAGCCGGAGTGCCAGTATTACATGGACTGCGGCGGCTGCCAGTACCAGCACATCAGCTACGAAGGACAGTTGGAGTTCAAGCGCAAGCAGATCGCGGACTTGTTCCAACGGCTTGGTAATATCGCGCCGGAACTCGTCGCACCCGTCATCCCCTGCCCCCGGCCCTATGGCTACCGGAACCGCATCATGATCCGCAGCCAATGGAACGGGCGGCTGAAGAAACTGCACATCGGCTACGTGGCGCAGGACAGCAAGTTCGTCGTGGATGTGGAGGAGTGCAAGATCGCGGAGAAAGAACTCAGCGACCAGATTCCCGATGTGCGGGCGAATCCCCCGCCGAAAGGCGGATTGAAAGTCGTCTTGCGCATTCCGCCCGAAGGCTGGCACGTGCCAGACCATTCGTTCTTCCAGAATAATTTCTTCCTGCTGCCCAAGTTGATTGAGGCCGTGCATGAACGCATCAAGGATGCGAGGTCACGATTCTTGGTGGATGCTTATTGCGGTGTGGGTTTCTTCGCCATCGAACTGGCCAGGCATGTGGAGAAATTTGCCGGGGTAGAACTGGACATCCCGGCGATTAAGGCCGCCAAAGAGAACATGGCCGACCGCGGCATCATCAACGGCGAGTTCATCGCGGGCCAGACGGAGATCGAATTGCCGGGCCTGATGAAGAAATTCGACTCCGCCAAAACGACCGTCATCATCGACCCGCCGCGCAAGGGCTGTCATCCCGGGGCGATCACCAGCCTGAGGGACAATCGACCGGCCCAGATCCTTTATGTCTCCTGCCATCCCGCCACGCTCGCACGAGATTTGAACCTATTGTGCGCGGATGGGGTCTATGAGGTGGTGCAGGTAGTGCCGCTGGACATGTTTCCGCAGACCCAACACGTGGAATGTGTGGCGGACTTGCGGCTGCGCCAGCCTGTAAATACATGAAGTGTAAGGAAATTGTAACTTTGCTGGAGGCCAAACGGCTTGTCAGCATGATGGGTTTCGCGTCAACTGACGTCCCTGAAACATTATGACCGTTACGGAAAAACCCACGCTGCGCTTTTCGCTGAAAATTTTCCCATGGCTCATATTATTGGCTGCACTGTCAGTCTATCTGGCCACGGCGAATCGCTGGGTGACCTTTAGCAGCCTGCCCGTAGTGGGTAAACTGATGGGCTGGGACTGGTGGTCCACACAGGGAACTGCCCCCCTGCTTTACCTTATCACCCTCCCTTTCACGTGGCTGTCAGCAGGAACTGCCCCAGGCTTGATGAACGCGCTCACGGCGGTGCTGGCCGCGCTCACTCTGGGAACCTTGGCCAAGACGGTGGCCTTACTGCCACAAGACCGTACCCGTGAACAAAGACAGAAGGATCGCAATGCTGATGGACTTTCAAGCATCGCGACCAACTGGATCCCTCCATTGTTCGCCGCCCTCGCCTTAGGCTTTCAATTGACCTTCTGGGAAAACGCCACTGCAGCCACTGGCGAGATGTTGAACCTTTTACTCTTCGCCCATCTGGTTCGGTGCTTGCTGGAATACCGCCGGGAAAAGAAGGAGGGCTGGCTATATCAATTCGTCTTCGTTTACGGCCTGGCAACGACCAACAACTGGGCGATGATCGGATT